>JAJECY010000118.1 GCA_022821775.1 Acidobacteriota bacterium | reverse complement strand
GCCTTGTCCTGGGCCTGAAGATACTGCCGGTCGTATCGAGCGCCGTTGATGGAAATCAGCTTGGAGAAGGACTCCAACTCGGTGTGAATCCAGCGATAGGTTCTGGAAACCGATTCCTCGATGCTCCCGGCGGAGTCGTAGCGGTCCACCACCGCCTTTTCCTCGTACACATAGCGGTAGCGGGCTCGATCGTTCTCCATCTGGTTCTCGATCACTTGCTTCAGAATCGCATCCAGTCGGGCAGGAGTCGGCCTCTCATCGGCTCTCCCGTCGCCCCCCTTTCCGCAGGCCAGAACCAGAACGACCCAAATTAGCAATTTACGGACCATGGTGGCATTATAACGCCGCAACCCCGGCCCCTTGCCGATTCCCGCATCGGCCAAGCCGTTTGGACGCAAAAGCACGTGGCAGCCGCAGGGGCGCGGTTTGAATCCGGAGACTGCAGGACTGCGGCGCTCAATTGCCGGAACGGCCGAAGACCTGGTATTTGACGGCGAGAGTCGGACCCGATCCCGACCTGGAGTGAATGACCGTGGAGATGTTGATTGTCGCGGCCATCTTGCTGCTGGCCCTGGTCCTGTTCGTAACCGAGCTGGTCCCGATAGACCTGACGGCTCTGGTGGTGGTGGGGCTGCTGATACTCACCGGAGTGCTGACCCCCGCCGAGGGCTTCTCGGGCTTCAGTCACCCGGCGCCGGTTACGGTGGCGGCCATGATGGTCCTGAGCGCCGGCCTGCTCCAAACCGGGGCGGTGGCCAAGCTGGGACAGAAAGTCTCGGCGCTGGGCGGATCCTCCGAGTTAAGCCAGTTGGCGGTGATCTTCCCGGTGGTCGCCCTGCTGTCCGCCTTCATCAGCAATACGGCGGCGGTGGCCATGTTTATTCCCCTGGTCCTTAATATCGCCCGTGAGAAGAATCTGAGCCCCTCCAAAATGCTGCTTCCGCTCTCCTATGCGGCCATCCTGGGCGGGGCCTGCACTTACATCGGCACCTCAACCAATATCATCGTCGGCACCATCTACGCCGACGGGACTCGCCCTCCCCTCCAGATGTTCGAGTTCACCGGCCTGGGACTGGTTCTGTTGGGCCTGGGAGCCGTTTACATGCTCGCCATCGGACAAAGGAAGCTCCCTTACCGGCCCACCGAAGCGAGTCTCACCGAGGGTTACCGTCTCCGCGAATACCTGACGGAGCTGGTAATCAAGGCGGATTCCCCGCTACTGGACCAGACGCTGAGAGAAACCGATTTCAGCCGCCTGCTGGACATCGAGGTCCTGGAAATCCAGCGCGGCTCCGAGAAGCTCCGGTTGTTCCTGCAGGACATCCGACTGAGGAGAGGCGACATTCTGATCGTGAAGGGAAACCTGGAGAATATCCTCAAGATTCGCGATACCGAAGGGGTCGACATCCTGGCTGAGGTCAAGCTGAGCGACCGCGACCTGAAATCGGAAGACATCACCTTGGCCGAGGCGGTCATTTCACCGGATTCTTTCCTGATCGGCCGGACGCTGAAGGAAGCCAACTTCCGCCAGCGCTACCAGGCCACGGCGCTGGCGATCCGGAGACACGGAAGCCAGATCCGGGACAAACTGGGCCGGGTGCGCTTGCGCGTGGGGGACATGCTGCTGGTCCAGGTGCGCAAGGCAATTCTCGGCAACTTGAGACAGGACGCCGACTTCATGCTGATCCTGGAGGAGTCTCCAGGCTCCGATTTCCGCTTCAGCAAGCTGCCCATCGCGATCCTGATCTTTCTGGGGGTGATTGCAGCCGCGGCCTTTCAAAAACTGGACATCGTGTCGGCGGCCCTTTTGGGCGCCCTGCTGATGGTCTTCATGCGGTGCCTCAGCCTACGGCAGGCCTACCTGGCCGTGGACTGGCGCATCGTCATCCTGATCGGGGGAACCCTGGCCCTGGGAACGGCGATGGAAAAAACCGGGACAGCCAACGCCATTGCGGACACACTGGTAGGATGGTCCGGCCCCCTGGGGCCGGTGGCGCTGATAGCCGTGCTCTACCTGCTGACCCTGGGGATGACCGAGATCATGTCCAACAATGCCACCGCGGCGCTGTTGACCCCAATCGCGATCTCCATTGCCCATCACGGCGGTTGGGACCCCCGGCCCTTTGCCTTTTGCGTGGCCTTTGCCGCCTCCTGCAGTTTCCTGACCCCTATCGGCTATCAGACCAACACCATGGTGTACGGCCCCGGGGGATACCGGTTTACCGACTATTTCAAGGTTGGAGTGTGGCTGAGCCTCATAAGCTGGCTGGCGGCCACCTTGCTGATCCCGCGCATCTGGCCCTTCCATTAGCGAGGCGTGCCGCAAACTGACAAGCCAGGGAGCGTTTTGCAAAATTCCGCTGGAGTGTCCATTAGTGGTTCGCTATCCCGCCCTGAAGTGAAGAGCACAAAAGGAAGGCCTCGTTGACCGCTCGAACCCTGTCAACTCTGTTCCTGAGTTTCCTCGGATTGTTCTCCATGATCTTGCAACCCTCAGCCCGGGCCGAACGCCACAAGGTCATCCTGGACTCCGACCTGGGCTCGGACATCGACGACGCCTTTGCCGTGGCGCTGCTGCTGGCCAGCCCGGAACTCGAGATCGTGGGGATTACCCTGGCACACGGCCAGACCGGCAAGAGAGGCCGACTTGCCTGTCGTCTCCTCCATGAAACCGGGCGCCAGGACATCCCGGTGGCTCTGGGCAGACCGACGCCCCTGGTGGTGGGTCGCCCGGAAATCACCGGGCCCGACCCCAGGCAGTTCTCCTGGGCCGATGGGTTTACTGCCGTCAAACCGATCGAAACGCCGGCCGTGGACTTCATCGCCGACCAACTGCGCCGGCACCCCAAGCAAATCACCCTGATATCGGTCGGTCCGGTGTCCAACCTGGCCGACCTGCTTCAAACGGACCCGGAGGTGCTGCAACTGGCCAAGCAGGTCTACTCCATGTTCGGTTCCTTCTACCTGGGATACGGCGGCAGCCCCGTGCCTTCGGCCGAGTGGAACGTGCGGGCCGATATCCCCTCCGCCCGCACCCTGTCGTCCTCAGACCTTCCGATCACCTACGCCGGCCTGGACGTAACGGCCTTTGTCGAATTGAAGGCCGAGCAGCGCCGCGCCCTCTGGTCGCACGGCTCCCCGCTCACCGGCGCGCTTGAGGCCCTCTACCGGCTCTGGGGACGGGAAACACCCATCCTCTTCGACCCCGTCCCCATAGGCATGGTCCTGTGGCCGGAGCTGTTCCGCACCCGAGCCGCCCACGTCCGCACCACCGCGGAGGGATTCACGGTCATCGACGAGAGCCGTGCCCCCAACAGCCGGGTGGCCATGTCGATTCGAACCGACGAGTTCCTGAAGCGCCTGGTCGACCGCCTGCTGCGGCAAGACCTCAAGAGGAGGCGTTGAGGAAAGGGTAGGCCTCAGAAGGAAATCGGGACATCCGTCGCTTGAACCCGACCGGCTGAATTGCCGGCAGTGTCCCTAATTTCGTTGAAAGTACGCGTCTTGGCTCGGCCCAGCCTGCGACCCGCTAGAAATCAAGCCGGATCGACAACTGGAATTGCCGCGGATCGAATGCCGCCGTGAAGGAGAAGGGTTCGGTGACCGGTCCGCGGCGGCCCACCAGCCGGGAGGGAAGTTCATCAATGCTCACGTCGCCGACCGTGCTGTTGATGTGCTTGAAGTTGGTGCGGTTGAGCAGGTTGAAAGCCTCGGCGATCAGCCCCAGAGTCCAGGTCTCGGTGAGCGGAATCTCCCGGTTCAGTCGGAGATCGAAAGAGAAGAAGTCGGGCCCCATGCCCACGTTGCGGCCTACGCCCCAGGGACGGTGGGTGTCGTTGTGGCGGTCGCCCACGTTATCGAATCCCGAGTTGAGATTG
>JAJECY010000091.1 GCA_022821775.1 Acidobacteriota bacterium | reverse complement strand
AAGTACCTGCTGGGGACTGCCCAGAGCCGGGGTTGGCCTCTCAACTCACCTGTTTTTTTGCTCTACACCCTTCCCCTGTCTGTCTCCGGTTGAAATCGGTGATTGATCAGAGGTTCCTTAAGTTTCTCAAGTCCCAACCGTCGTCTTGAAGGTTATTCATTCGAAGGATTGGCACACCTGGAGGATCTGATTTGGCTAAGGTTGAGCAACCATATTGAACGAGCGACAGCAAACTACCAAGCCGCTTGACATCGAATCGTGAGTTTTCAAGTCGTTGATTGACTAATGGCGTATGCTGCCAATAGTTAACATCTACGCGTCCGTATATTTCGCCCCACTTCACGGCAAAGCATTGAGCCTTGCCTCGGTCAGTAGGGCCTAGACGAAAAAAGGTGTGGGGTCTTGCTGGAAGGCTCGCCACTGGGCCACTAGGCCGGTGTCGGGAATAATTTCCCGGCGGCGTTCGCTCCAGTCGGGCTCCCTGGAGTTGGTCGCGCTCCACTCGTAAAAAACCCGGTAGTCAAATAAGTCGCAGCTTTGACGCTCAACTTTTTCCTTTTCGAGGGTTTCCTGCTCCACAGTTACATCGAAGGTCTTACGTCCGCTGGCGTCGTAGCCGATGTTTTCGGCCAAGGCCATGAAAATGGGTTCATCCTCGGAAACGGTCTCGCCGTCGTTGAGGCAGCGTAAAATCACGATGCTGGCCTTCACGCCGGCGTCGTAGTGGCTAAAGGCGAATTGGGGCAGGCTTACTACCGCCAGCAATTGAAAGTGGGCCATGAGCCAATTGCGCACCCCTTGCAAGGATGAGTTTGTGAGGATGCCGTCGGGCAGCACCACGGCGGCGCGGCCCGTTCCGGGCTTGAGGAAGGCGTATATTCGTTCCAGGAACAAGATTTCGGTCTTGACGCTAGCGCGAGCTTTCACTGACCGGGCGCCAGTTTGGGTGCCGATTTTCTCAGTTTGGTCTGGATATTTTTTGCCGAGATATCGCATCAGTTCGAACTGCTCCAGATAACCATCCCCTTTTTCCGTGCGTCTGATCACCGAGCCGAAGGGGGGGTTGGTGAGGATGAGATCGAACTTGCTGCTGGCAAGGTTGTGGTTTTTGAATTCGATCTTTCTCGGAAAGTCCAAAGCGTCGTGGCCGACAATGTTGGTGTGGCCGTCGTCGTGGATAATCATGTTCATCTTGGCGACGCGGGCCAGTTCTTCGTTTACCTCGATACCAAAGAGGTTATGCTGCGCGAAGTCGTGCCAGAACCGGAAATGTTCGATAGTCCCATGTCTTTGCCTTCGGTCGGCCTCGCGACGAACGTGGTCCAACGCATATAGCAGGAAACCGCCTGAGCCACACGCGGGGTCAAGTATCAATTCGCTCCGTTGCGGGTTCAGTATTTCAACGGCAAATGCAATGAGCTCACGAGGCGTGAAGTATTGTCCGAAGTCGCCTTTGAAGAACCCGCCCATGAACTCCTCAAAAGCGACACCCTTGGTGTCAAGCTCCGTACGGTCGAGCGAAATTCCCTCAAGGTGTTCTACGCACTGAGCGAGGATAGGTGGATCGATGTTGATCGTTTCCGTGAAAACGTCCGGCTCTCTTGCTTGCTCGGTTTTGTAGAGCCGGTGGATACGGTTGGCGAGCTCGGTGGCGGTTTCCCCATCACGGCGCTGGAAATCGTAAGGGCTACCATTTGCCCGGCTGAGGTTTTTCTCGTCTCGGTGTTTTATAAAAACCAACTTGGAGAATTCGCCAAATGCCGCGATCGGACTGCGACGGCCCCCCTCCCAAAGGGTTTGATGGCACTTGCGTATAGCGGATCGCAGTTCTTCCCGCGGTACTGCGGCTAAATCATGGCCCTGCTCGTTCTTACAGAATCGCCATTCCCGTGGGCTGCCGTAGCGTATGGGAATGTCCGTTAGATGGTTTTTGTCGCGCTCCCCGGGTGGAAAATCGTCGAACCGCAGCAGGCGCCGGGTGAGTCCGGCTACAACGCCGCAGAATTGTGCGCCTAGGCTTGCGCGATAGCCACATGCTTGCTCAATGGACTGGGTCAGTTCGGCGTCAGAAATGTCGGCGCGTTTGCACTCGAAGACGAAATAAGGCGACTTCAGGTCATCGTCGTTGTAAACAACCAAGTCTGCTCGGTTGTTCGGCACCCGACCGGGAATGGTAACCTCGACACCAATGCGCGCCTGCGGGTATTCATACTTGTAAATGAGTTCCGCCCATAACTCGGCGCGAATTTTCTCCTCTGGTCCGACCCACCGATGGGAGTGGCCACCGGTTCCGTACACTATGCGTTCGGAACCGACCTCGCCGATGCGTCGCGCGCGGCCTTCATCAAGGGCGCGTTTAAGATAGTCTGCGTCCTTCGGTATGTCTGACATCGCTCCCCTCCCTTTTGTTCAGAATCAAAACCAATAGGAGTGCCGGGCCCGACCGCACGTCGTCCTTGACGAGGAGTCGGACTCCGGCGCACTGCAGGGCACTGTATGGGCATGCGGCAGGCTTGACTGATGCGCGACTGCTCAACAACTTTCTATGCTGGCATTGAAGAAGGCACCGTTTCCTCAGCTTCCCCGGTTCAACGGGCCAGCGCCTTGTAGTAGTCCTCCACCTGCTTGCGGTAGGTGGGTGGAGCGTCTTCGTCCTTGACCAGGTGAATCGGATCGTTGCCGCCGAGCTGCTGAACCTTGCGGCTGAGGTCGAACTCCAGTTGCCGGAGTCTCTCGATGACACGTCGGCGAAGTCTTTCCAGTTCCTGGGGATCATGGAGAAAGCGGAGAGATTTCATCTGTTCCATGCGTTTCACCATGTTTTTGACCTGGGCTGCCAGATCGGTGTCGCCGGCAAGGCTTCGGCCCAGGTCTCGAGCCTCTCCCAGGCGATGCTGGAACTCCTTTTCAAACTGGCGGGCCTGTCGAGGCGCCAGCGTCGTGGGCGGTGGCAATTCCCGATCGCCGAAATTGACGGCCGCGTGGCCCCGGCCCCGGCCGGCCCGTCTCTGCTCCCGGCTTTCCCCCGCGGCGGTCCTGCCCGCCTGCGACTCGCGCCGGAGTCCCTCGGCCCGGTTCGGATCGGGAGACTGCCGGGAGCCGGCTTCCGAGGGTCCGGCCGGCCGCTCGGCCCCGGAGCGGGCCTGGAGGTCTGCAATCCGTCGCTTCAGCGACTCCAGGCTCGACAGCAGGTCTCCGGCCTGCATCAGCGCCCGGCTCAGTCTCTCTTCGGCCGATGGTTTCGCCGGGCCCGAGCGGGCGGCCTCAGTGGCCTCGGCCACTTGATCCCGCAGGTCCGACAGGGCTGACTGGATGCGTTCCTCATCCTGTCCGGCGAGGTCCAGCAGACCCATCTGGAGAAACTGCCTGCTTTGAGCCATCTGTTCATGCAGTCCGCGGTTCCGGACGGATTGGCCGGCCGCCCGCAGCCTTCGCGAAGCCTCCGGCTGTTGGTGGTCGGCCTCTTTGGCGGTGGAAGAGAGCCGGCTTTCCATCTCCCTGAGTGACTGCTGCAGGCCGGCCTTTTCCTTCAGGATGCGCCGTCTCTGCTCCAGCAGAGGCTCAATGGGGGCCTCTCGAGCAACGCCCGCTTTCAGATCTTCCAACTCGGACCGGATGTGTCTCTGCTGCTCCACCAGGTTTCGGGCCTGGTTCCGGAGACGGCCCAGTTGCGAATCCAGGTCCGTCCGGCGTTGGCGATCCATTACCGAGCCGGCCTCCCGGATGCGGCTCAATGCCTGCAGACCCCGGTTTTCCGCCTGGCTCCCGGCGGCGCCTCTGAGTTTCTGCATTTCCCTGGCCGCCTGCTGCAGGCGTTGGCTCACCTCTCGCAAGGAAGGACGCTCCATCTCCCTGGACAGTCGTTCCAACCGCCTGGCCAACTTCTCGGCTTCGGCCTGCAGCATCCCCTGCCGGGATCCTTCCGCCCCGCGGAATTGGCCGGCGGCGCCTTCCAGCATCCGGCGGCGTTGATTCTCATTGATCTGCTGCTGCCGCCGGGCCAATTCCCGCAGCTTGCGGGTGGCTTCGTCCATCTGCCGGCGTGAATCGGAGGAGCCGGCCTGCTGCTGGACCTCGTATTGGTTCTTCAGCTTGTCCAGTTCCAGCTCGAAAAGACTCTCCAGCTCCTGGGCCCAGGTCGTGCGGCCCTGAGCTGAGCCCCGAGCCACCTGGACCTCCTTGTAAAAGGTTTCGGCCCGCATCAAGTACTGCAGTGCCCTCTGCTGGTGGGGAACGGCTTCGTCCGGGTCGCGCTGCGACAGCGATTCATGGGCCGGAACCATGAACTGGACCGCTTGAACCAGGTTCTCGGCGAACTTCTGAATGTCCTGGTCCAGGCCGGTCAGGGCTCTTCGCTGGACCCGGTCGGCCAGGGACCGGGTGCGCTGCTGCAGCTTGAGCTGCAGCTCTCCCACCAGTTTCAGAGAATTGCGATATTCCCCCTTGTCCAGTTGCTTCCGGTCTCGAATCAATCCCCAGGTGGCTACCAGGATCTGCTTCTGGCGGCGGGAGAGCAGCGTGTCCGGGTTGCCGGAGCCTCCGCCCCGCCGGGCTCCCGACTGGCGTTGCTGGTATTGCTTGCCGAAAGGGCGCACTTCCAGAAAGTAGATGTCGCTGGTGGTGGTGGAGAGGGCGTCGGAGGCCCGGGCGAAATAGCTGACGAAGTCCCCCGGCTGGAGCTCGAACTCCTCCAGGAAGAAGGTATGGGTCGCCGAGATCGAACGGGGGAGCTGTCCGCCATTGGGTTTGAAAAGGTCAATGGTGGCCGGTCGCGCACCGTTGAGGGCGTAGTGCAGCTCCAGGCGCCTCAGCCCGAAGTCATCGTCGGCCCTGGCCTCGGTCAGGACCTCCTCCAGGGCGGTTGCCTGCCGGTCTCGTCCCGGCCGGGTCCAGGCCACCTGGGGAGGCTGATCCTGGAAGGCGGTGATGGCGTAGGCATGAGATTCGACCTTCTTGCCGGTCCAGTCCTCGGTGAGCTGGATTCGATAGGTCGAGTCCCCGGAAACCTTGATTTCCCCGGTGACTGCCGGTCCCTCTTCCTTGCGCATCGGAATGGAGGTTCCGTTTCCCAGCAGGATGTGGGCCGAGTCCGCTTCCTGGTTGAGGTGGGCCTTGACCTCGACCCGCGTCCCTCGGAGGGCTTCGATGTCGCCGCCGTTCTGCTCGGTACGCCGCGGCAGGCCGGTGTAGGCGGGGAAACGGTAGGTCAGATCGATCTGCCGGACCCGGGCCGTCTCCATGACCGAGAGCTCATAGGCTTCGGACCGGATGTTGCCCGCCTGGACGTAGTAACCGATGGGTTCGGCAACGTCCACGAAGGAAAACCCGTAACGGTTGGCGCCGGCCTGGGCCGTCATTGACCGGGACTTCCAGTTTCCGCTTTGGGCGTATTGGAAAAACAACTGGACCTGTTCCGCCTCGAAACCCTCGAGCCTGGCCGTGACGGTCTGATCCGACCCCTTGCGAATGCGGGTGTCGCCCGGCGACACCTCGATGCGATAGAGCGGCGCCGCCCGTGGCCACCATCCATCGGCATAGAGCTTCAGAGTCGCGTACCGGAAGTGGTGCGGTCCGAGGAGTTGCAGAAGGACGAAGAGGAGCACCAGCCCCGAGCTGACCAGAACCGACTGCATGGGTTCCCTGCGGTTGAAGATCTCTCTAGGCCTGACCATCCGGACCTGGCGGGCCGCGTCCCGTAGCAGGAGGGGCAGGAAAGGGTGAGGCCGGGAACGGCGGCCTGCCGGAGATGTCAGCTCGGTAGCCGTGACCAGGCGATCCTGCAGTTGCGGGTAGCGCTCCTCGATGGTGCGGGCGATCCGAATGTCGCTGATTCGTCGAGCCAGGGGACGCACCACCAGCCAGGCCAGGGAGAGTCCGATGATCAGCAGGGAGGTCCAGCGGGCCAGGAGGAGGGAACTTTGACTGTAGTTCCAGTAGTCGACGCCGGTCACGGCGGCGGCCACCACCAGCAGGGAAAGGCCCAGCCACCAGGCAAGGCCCCGAATGGAAGCGATGCTCCTGAAGCGCCGGCGGACCCGCCGGAGGGTGGCCTGCAAGCGTTGCCGTTCCGCTGTCATGGATAAGAAGAGTGCGCCCCGTCCGCCGTCGCGCGATGCCAAGTGGGTATGGTCAGCCTTTAATCGGTTACGTTGTAAGAATAGCGGTTCGCCAGCAAACTCTCAACCAACAACACCAGGCAGGCGGTCAGCACCAGGTACCACCAGAGGTGCTGCCGGTTTTCCAGGGCATGGCGCCGGTCGAGGGAGGTTGGCTGCCGCGGCGCGGTGCC
>JAJECY010000186.1 GCA_022821775.1 Acidobacteriota bacterium | reverse complement strand
CATAAGACTATACACGGACACAACACCTTTTATATACATGGCAACACTTATACATCCTGACATAGCCTCTCCAGACAGATATGTCTCATAAATACAGGTACTTACCTAATACTTGATCGTTTTTTGTTCGGTGAAGTTCCGATTAACCGGACGAATAGTTTCTGCGCCAGAAGCCGGCTCGCGCGATGACCCGGTGCGGATTTGCAGTTGTTCAGGATCACAGGACGCCAGACTCCCAAAAACAAATCCTGTTTATCCTGTGCATCGATGTTAATGATGAAAAAATATCGATCCCCCGGCGAAGATAGCCGCCTATGGCACCTTGGCCGAGGCGCTGCGGTTGGGCGGCAACGCGTCGCAGAGGTGGAGGGCCACCAGGGGATAGAGGGTCCCGCTGAAGGCGATGAAGTGGTAGTTGTCGGTGTTGAGCGAACGGGTCCACCAGCGTCCCGACTCACGCTGATTTGCCAGCAGCCAGCGAACACCCTTTTGGATCCCGGGATCCCGGGCGCCGACTCCGGCCTCTCGTAGCGCAACCAGAGCCAGGCCCGTCTGGTGGCCGTCGCTGGGAGGGTCGGCGAACTCCTTTTCAGCCCTGAGCTTCTCGGCCCGGTTTCCCTCGCCCCACTCCTCGGGTCGGGCAAAGGCGCGCAGCGCCCACCCTCCGTCGGCCCGCTGCTTGCTCCGGATCATTTCGATGATCCGTTCCTTTTCACCCTCCTCCAGCAGGCCGTCCAACTTGGTCGAGGCCAACAGGAGCATCACCCTCCCATAGTCGTGCGGCGGCTCGACCGTGCGAAGGTAGTCCTGCAACCGCTTCACTCCGGCCTTCAGTCCCTCGTCGCTCAGGCCGGCCAGCCAACCCGGAGCCGTCCCCACCGCCAGGGCCGCTATGGTGGCTTCCTGAAAGGCGCTGGATTCCAGTGGCGGCCAGCACAGAGCGGCCTTCCACTCCCCGGTGGGAAGCTGCCGCTCGAACAACTGTTCCAGGGCCCGCTCGGTCTCCCCCGACAAAGTTCCGGACACATGGGCGTCCCATTCGGCCAGGCCGCGGGCAAGGTAGATCATTTGTGAGTCCCCCAGCTTGCCCTCCTTGCCCAGTCGTGAGGTTCCTTCCAGAAGCACCTTCCCGAAAAAGTCCCGCAGCTCGGGGGCGGGTTGGCCCAAGGGTTTGGTCAGCGCGGGACGTAGCGCCATGTAACTTCCGTTGGTGTGGCAGGTTACGCACTTGTGTCCGCGACTCCAGGCAGTGGCGCCCTGGTCGAGATATTTCAGGGCCCGCTGTACCGAAACCTCCCGGCGCTTGGGCTCGTCGGCGTCCAGCCTGGGGATCCGAATGGATTCGAATTCGTATTGATACTTGAACTTGTCCTCCGCGCCCGCAACCCCGGCAGCTCCCAACAACAGGAGTCCTCCCAAACCACCGGCCAACCATGCTCTATTTGGTGTTCGACCCATCATCCGTCACCTCGCTGCCATTGAATTTCGTCGGGGATCAAGCCCTTCCAACCGGCTTTACCCCCCAATCATCGCAAATTTCGCCGCAACTCGTCCATGCTTCTGACACCGGCCCAGGCCAAGGTGTCGATGGACTCCTCGGCGGCCAGGCCCAGGCAGTGCAGTCTGGCCATATCTTCAGCCGGCACCCCCGAGACGGGTTTTCCCTCCAGTTGGTCCAGGAATTCCGACAGGCACTCCCGCAAGCCGGGCCAACCGGCAAAGGGCCGCAGGGCCGAGACCACTCGATCCACCCGCCACTCGGGGTCGGACCGGCTTCGAAGTCGCAACTCTCCGGTAAAGAGATCCGCATAGAGATCTCCGTCCCGGCCCTGGACCTCGACCCAGGTCTCGGGGCCCTGAACGCTGGAGATGTTGGCTTGAAAGGTTCCCCAAACCCCGCCGTAGTCCAACTGGGTCAGGGCGTAGGCCTGCATGCGGCCTTCGGTTCCCCGGCCGTCCTGAACCAGCACTCTTTGGGGATGAGAGTCCAGCATCGCGTCCAGGACATCCACGTACCAGGGAGCCAGCACAAGGGGCAGGCTGAGGCCGGCTCCCGGCCGGGCGTTCCAGTTGCCGTTCATTCGGATCCTGGCGGTCTGGGGCTCTCCGATGGCGCCCTCGGACAGCCTCAGAGCGGCCGCGGCCACTACCGGGAGGAACCTCAGCTCCAGGTCGGCCTGCTGGACCTGGCCGGCTCCCAGCAATTCCTCCAATACCGGAACGATCCGGTCACGACTGTGCGAAACCGGGGGCTCATAAAAAAAGGGAATCCCCGAATCGATCGCGGCCAGCAGGGCCGGCTCGTGCACGGCTTCGGGCAGAGCCATCAGCACGCCATCCAGACCGCCGGCGTCCAGCATCGCCTCGAAGCCGGAATAGATGCGAACCTCTTCACCCAGTTCCTCCCGAATGCGCTCCCTGGTGGCCCGGCTGGGAGCCGAGGCGGCCACCACCGTGCCCCTGCCGTCAGCCCGCAGGGCCGGCACATAGGCCTCGCGAGCCCAGTTGCCGTAACCGGCGAGTCCGATGCGCAGTGATTTCATGGGCTCTCTCCTGCGGACACAAAAACCTCATATTTTATGAACATCGATGCACAGGATGCACAGGATTAACAGGATGTGAGGTATGTGCACGGGAAGACGGCTCGGGCGACGATCCGGTCCGGGTTTGCGGATGCCCAGGACCACAGGACACCAGACTCCTGAGACCAAATCCTGTATATCCTGTGCATCGATGTGAATAATCCATTTGTAGCTGTGCGTGCCGCTGAAGCAGCTCGGTCTCGCTTAGTGGTCCATCGTTGTTCTTGGTGTTCCTTCGTGGATAACTCTTTTCCTTTGTGGATTGCGAGCCGACACTTGTGAGCATTGCGGAGTCATCCGGGTTGGGTGTCAAATCCCAGCAGTTTCTCCACCTCGCGGGCGGCCGCCAGCAAGGCCGCGTCGGCCATGGGACGGGCCGACAACTGCAGGCCCAGCGGCAACCCCTCGGGGGACAGCGCCGCCGGCAGCGTCACCGTGGGACACCCATATAGGTCCAGATCAGGCTGAAGCGGGGATCGCCGGTTATGGCCAGACCCCGGTGAGCCGCTCCCTTGGCCGAGGGCGACAACACCAGGTCCACTCCCTCCAGCAATCCCGACAGGGAGACCGTCAGCGAGCGCCGGTGTTCCTGAATCCGATCCAGATCTTCGGGAGTTACCCCTTCCCCCTCCAGCAGCAGCGCACGCAGCTTGGGGGGATAGCGGTCGCCGTAGCGGGCCATCAGCTCCGCATGGCCTCGGGCCCCTTCGGCGGCAATCAGGTCGAAGTGGTGCCGGTAGGCGGCAGCGCACTCTTTTGGCAGAGCGATCGTGCTGACCTGGCACCCGCCGGCGGCCAGACGGTCTCCGGCCTCCGACAGCGCCCTCAGCATGATGTCCTCGGCAGGCTCGGTGTGCAGGTCCGGCGCCAGTCCGATCCTCAGGCGTCCGGGCGCCCCCGCGGCGGGCTCTCCCAACAGAGCCGCGGCCGCCTGTTGCATGTCGGCAACGCCGCGGGTGAAAAACCCCACCGTATCCACGCTGGGGGAAAAGGGGAAGACACCGCTGACCGGCAGGCGTCCGTAGGTGGGCTTGAACCCCGTCACCCCGCAGTAGCTGGCCGGACGGTTGACCGAAGCCATCGTCTGGGAACCCAGACCCAGCCGAACCATCCCGCAGGCCACGGCCGCCGCCGATCCGCTGCTGGAGCCTCCGGGAGTGTGGCCGGGATTCCAGGGATTGCGGGTAACTCCCGGATCCAGAAAAGCAAAAGTGGTGGTAACGGTCTTGGAGAGGACGAAAGCGCCCAGGGACAACAGGCGCCCCACCACCCCGGCGTGTTCCCGGGCCGGCGTCTCCGGGAGAAAGTCCACGTTGCAGCGGGTCGGCATTCCCTGCACGTCGATGATGTCCTTTACCCCCAGCGACCAGCCGCTCAGCGGCCCGCCGCCGCACTGCTCGCGGCGCTGCCGGGCACCGACCGGATCCCAGTCCACCAGGGCCTTGACGGTTCCCTCCCAACGCCGGATGGCTGCAAGCTCCTCTTCCATGCCTGTCCCCCGAGGCCGTCCCTCAGCCGGGTTGTCCCCAACCTTGGGTATAATCGTGCCTGCGCGATTCCGCCCAACCGGGCTCGCCGACCCACTCCATGCAACCCATCGCCCTGCTGCTCATCCTCATCTCCGCGGTCATTCACGTGGGATGGAACACCCTCGGCAAGCGGAGCCGGCCCAGCGGCGCCCTCTTCCTGGCCGCCAACCTGGTGGGTTGTCTCTGCCTGCTGCCGGGGCTCGCCTACCATATCCCGAATATTCCCGCGATTCTAGCGGAATTGTGGCCGTTGCTGACCGTCAGCGGATGCGCCACCGTCATCTACTACCGCAGCCTGGCCGCCGCCTACAACTCGGGGGATCTTTCCCTCGCCTATCCGCTCTCCCGATCCTCCCCGCTGTTCATCGTGGCAGTCATGTTCCTGCTCGGTAGAGGCTCGGAGATCAGCCCCGCCTGCCTGGCCGGCATCGTTCTGGTGCTGGCGGGCTGCATTCTGCTGCCCATGAGGCATCTGACCGACCTCAAAGGCAGCCACTACCTCAGCCGCGTCTTCCTGGCGGCCCTGCTGGCGGCCCTGGCAACGACCGCCTACTCCATCGCCGACGAGCAGGCCTTGCGGCTGCTGGTCTCGGGACGGTCGGGAACGCTTTCCAACCTGGAGGCCAGCCTGGTCTACGCTGCCCTATGGGCCCTCTCCTCCACCGGCTTGCAGGCGGCGGCGGTGCTGGCCCGCAAGTCGGAGCGGGCCGCCTTTCTGGAGTTGATTCGGCGGCGATCCCGCATCTACATTCCCCTGGGACTGGGGATCAACCTGGGATACGTGCTCATCCTGGCCGCCATGACCTGGAGCCACAACGTCAGCTACGTGGTGGCATTCCGCCAGGTCAGCATTCCCCTGGGCGCCTTGCTCGGCATCTTCTGGCTCAAGGAGCCGCTTCCCATCCCCAAGGGCCTGGGCCTGCTGGTTTTCCTCATCGGCCTGGCGCTGGTGGCCCTTGGTTGAGAGGCCCCGGCGAACGGGCCTCAAAGGGAGTGACATTGATCCGGGGCTCTTGTATATTTTGTTGCATCGTTTAATAGGCAGCCTCGACTCTATGCCCTGAGGCAGGGGCGGCCGAGGGAAGCGTGGATGGAAAGGCCATCGCTACATACCAGCCTGTTTGGGGCAACCCTCAGGAGATGGCCCAGATGCTGTCTGGGCGCAATCCTGCTGTTGTTGGCCTGCCTTCCGGCCCGAGCCACCGTGGACTTTCAGGATCAGGTGCTGCCTGTCCTGCAGGAGAACTGCCTCCCCTGCCACGACCGCCACACCCGAACCAGCGGCTTTTCGGTGGAAAGCCTCGACTCGATTCTGGCGGGAGGCGCCCGCCACGGGGCCGCCGTCATGCCGGGAACCCCCGAGCAGAGCCCCCTGATCAAGGTGCTGCGTGGTGAGATAGAGCCGCGGATGCCGCTGGGCCGGGCTTTTGCCGAAGACCGGATTCAGCTCATCGAACAGTGGATCGGCGGGCTCGCCGCGACTCCCCGGACGGACTCGCCCGCGGAGCCTTACTGGGCCTACGTCAAACCTGCCGCAGGGCCGCCCCCCGAGATAAAGGACCCGCCCTTGATCCGGAACGGCATCGATTCTTTCATTCTGAAACGCCTGCAGGAAGAGGGACTCTCACCCGCACCCTCCGCCTCCCGCAGGACCCTGATCCGCAGGTTGTTCTTCGACCTGTTGGGGGTGCCGCCAGAGCCGGCCGAGGCGGAGGCTTTCGCCGACGATCCCTCCCCCAACGCCTATGAAGCCCTGGTGGACCGTCTGCTGGCCGATCCACGCTACGGGGAGCGCTGGGGCCGGCACTGGCTGGACCTGGCCCGCTACTCCGACACCAACGGCTACGAGGGCGATCCGGAGTACTACCACACCTGGCGCTACCGGGATTACGTCATCGATGCCTTCAATGCCGACAAGCCCTACGACCTGTTCGTGAAGGAACAGTTGGCCGGGGACGAGTTCTTCGAGATGATGTCGGCCGGCGCGCTGCCGCCTCCGGACCCAGAATCGGTGGTGGCCTTGACCTTTCTGCGCCTGGCCCCCTTCACCGAGCCGCGCGGCGAAGAGGACCGGCACGTCCTGCTCAGCGAAATGACCTCGACCGTCGGTTCCGTCTTTCTGGGGCTGACGGTGGGCTGCGCCCAGTGCCACGACCACAAGTACGACCTGCTGCCCACCAGGGACTTCTACCGGCTCAAGGCCTTTTTCGCCGCGGTGCAGATCGATCCCCCGCGCCCCGGCGACATCCAGCAACTGGGAGGACCGCAACCCGCCAGCTTCGTCAATCCGACCCGCAAGGAGCGCTGGGACCGGGAGCGGGCCGCATTGGAACAACGGTTGCAGACCACCGAAAAGTCTTTCGCCCTCTTTTACGAACCGCTGCTGGAGCGGCTGAAAGCTTTCAGGTTGGAAGCCGCCCGAGACCGCCTGGCCTCCCCGGAACCCGAACCGCCCACTTTCAAGGACCTGAAGAAGGCCATCCGGGACGACCAGGGCTACCGGAAGTTCTCCATGGAAGAACACCGGCGGTTCACCGACTTCAGGCACCGTGTTCTTCGGCTCAAGAACGCCGTCGAGCGGCGCAAGCCGCTGGCCATGTCCTTGAGAAACGCCGACGGACCTCCCTACGGTCCCAACGTCTCCACCACCTACGTCCTGGAGCGCGGACACTGGAACCGCAAGGGAGAACCGGTGGAACCGGGATTCCCCAGTGCCATCGAGGGCCACTCCCGACCGGCCCCCATCGACCTGGATCCCTTCGGACGCTACCCGACCAGGGGGCGTCGACTGGCATTGGCAAAGTGGATCGCCAGCCCCGAGAATCCCCTGACGGCCCGAGTGATGGTGAATCGTCTCTGGCACTGGCACTTCGGCCGGGGCATCGTGGATACGCCCAGCGACTTCGGCAAGAACGGGGCGGCCCCGACCCATCCCCGCCTGCTGGATTGGCTGGCGCATGAGCTGGTGAAGCAGAACTGGAGTCTCAAGGCCATGCATCGACTCCTGGTGACTTCCGGCGCCTACCGCCAGTCTTCGCTTCACTCCGATCCCGACGCCGCCCGGATCGACCCGCAGAATCGATACCTGTGGCGCTTTCGGCGGAAACGATTGGAGGGAGAAGCCGTCCGGGACAGCATCTTGACGGCCAGCGGCAGGCTCAACGGAGACCGGGGAGGACCTCCCGTCTTTCCTCCCCTGCCCCGGGGGCTTGACGACGCCCAGAAGGTCCAGGGCACCAACACCTGGGAGACCATGTCCGGCCCGCGCGGCCGCAAGCGAAGCGTCTACATCTTTCAGCGGCGGTCTCTGAGCATGCCGCTGATGGAAACCTTCGACGCGCCGGTTCCCAATGCCTCCTGCGCCCGGCGGGAGACCTCAGTCTCGGTCCTGCAGGCCCTGACCATGTACGACGGGGAATTCGTGAACGAAGAGGCGCGCCACTTCGCCGAGCGGGTCAGGCGCGAGGGCGGCGCCGGCCCTGCCTCCCGGATCCGCCAGGCCTTCCGGACTGCCCTGGGCCGGGATCCCCGGCCCGAGGAGACCGCGCAGGCAAGGCGACTACTGGAGGAGAGCCCGACCGGCGACGGGTTGACCGCCCTCTGCCGGGTGCTGCTGAACAGCAACGAGTTTGTGTATATTGATTAGAAGGAGTTGGACCATGAAAAAGGAAAATCTGATCGGCAATACCGGACTGCCGTTGGGGCCGCTGTCCCGGCGGGACTTTCTCTGCCGCTCCTGCAACGGAATCGGGGCCCTGGCCCTGGCCGGCATGCTGGCGGACGAACTGCCGGCAGGCACCCCTGCTCCGGCCGGCCTTCCCCTGCCCCACTCCGGACGCAAGGCCAAGCACTGCATCTTCATGTTCATGGCTGGAGGGGTCAGCCACGTGGACAGCTTCGACTACAAGCCGGCCCTGCAGAAATTGGCCGGACAGAAGCTGCCCCCCTTGAGCGGACTTTCCGGAGAAATCCAGGGGTATCTCAACAAGCCCCACCGGGTCATTCCCAGCGCCTTTGAATTCAAGCGCTACGGCCAGTCGGGCCGCGCCATCTCCAGCCTCTTTCCCCGCATCGGCCAATGCGCCGACGACCTGGCCTTCGTCTACGGGATCGAAGTCGAGAACAACAACCATGGCCCCGCCACCATGCACGTCACCACCGGGTCCCAGTTTCAGGGCAGCGCTTCGGTGGGTTCCTGGGTCACCTATGGACTGGGCAGCCCCAACCGGAACCTGCCCGGCTACATGGTGATTCAAGACCCCAGGGGCGCCCCGGTGAACGGCGCCGCCGTCTGGGGGAGCGGCTATCTGCCCGCGGCCTACCAGGGCACCGTGCTGCGCTCCAGCGGCACCCCCATTCTGCACCTGGACCTTCCCGGCGGGGTGGACCGCGCCCAGCAGCGGCGGGAGTTCGACCTGCTCCACTTCCTCAACTCCCGGCACCTGGAAGAGCGCCCCGGGGCTTCCGAGCTGGAGGCCAGGATCAGCGCCTACGAGCTGGCCTACCGCATGCAGGCCTCGGCCCCGGAAGCGGTGGACCTGTCGGAAGAGTCGGCCCACACCCGCCGTCTCTACGGACTGGACAATCCCGTCACCGAGGGGTTCGGCCGCCAGTGCCTGCTGGCCAGGCGGATGGTGGAACGGGGGGTCCGCTACACCCTGCTGGTCCACGGCGTGGAGATCAACAAGCACAGTTGGGACGATCACACCAATGTGGAGGGACGCATGCGGAACCACGCCGCCGAGGTCGACCTGCCGGTGGCGGGGCTGCTGCAGGACCTCAAGCAGCGGGGACTGCTGGAAGAGACCCTGGTGGTCTGGGCCTCGGAAATGGGCCGCACTCCCTTCCTCAACGACCTCGAGTCCAAGACTCCCGGCCGCGACCACAACCAGTTTGCCCTGGTCATGTGGATGGCCGGAGGAGACGTCAAGGGCGGCGCCACCGCCGGGGCTACCGACGAGTTCGGCGTCAAGGCCCTGGAGGAGCAGATCCCCCTGCGCGACGTGCACGCCACCATCCTCAACCTGCTGGGCCTGGACGACATGCGCCTGACGTACCTCCATGGCGGACGTTTCCGCCGCCTCACCGACATCGGCGGCCGCGTGCTCCAGGAGATTATTGCCTGACGCTTACGTCGCTTACGTCACAAATCCATGACCCGGTCCACGTCCGGGTCCAGCTTCTGCGGCTTGGAGAGGAGGGAGATCCCGAAGAAGAGGGTGAGGGAGACCAGCAGGGCGATGGCTCCGGCGTCGATGCGGAAAGGGACCCGGATCTTCAGCAGCTTGACTCCCAGATTGATGGCCAGGCTGGAGATCATGGCCGTATTGGCGGCCAGGGAGGTGGCCCGCTTCCAGTTGAAGCCGATGGTCACCACCGGGACCAGGGCCGCCGCAAAGGTGCCCCAGCCGAAGGCCCCCAGGATGGCCACCAGGTCGCCGGAGTAGACGGCAATAACGGAGGCTACCAGGGCAATGGCCACCGTGGCCGTTCGGGCCCACAGCAGTTCGTTCTTCAGAGACCGCCCCCGCAGCGCTTGGGGAATGTCGTGGACGATGGCGGCCGAGCCGATGTTGAGGAAACCGTCGGCGGTGGACATGATGGCCGCGAACAGGGCCGCGAAGACCAGGCCGGCCAGCAGCGGATGGGTATAGGCCTGCAGGAATTGGGGCGCCGCGGCATCGATCCCGGGCAGTTCGGGATGGCTGCCCGACAGCACCAGGGTTCTCATGGCCAGGCCGATGGCCAGCCAGAGAAGCGCGGTCAGCGAGTACCCCACCACCGAGATGGGCAGGGTGCGCCGCACATCCCCCACCCGCTTGCTCATCATCAGCTTGGTGATCACGTGCGGCTGGCCCGAGGCCCCCAGGGTGAAGAGGAAATACCAGGAGAGGCACCCCAGCATGCCCACCGATCCCCAGGGGCTGATGGCTTCGGGATCGTCGGCACCGATGGTCAGCGACATGCCGGCAAAGCCCTCCGGTACGGCCGTGGTGGCCGCCACCAGCACCAGCAGGGCAGCAATCACCATGATGAAGCCCTGAATCACGTCGGTATAGACCGAGGCGATGATGCCGCCGGTGACGCAGTAGAACACCAGGACCGCGAAAGACACGGTCACGCAGGCTTCCAGGCTCAAGCGGCCGATGGGCGTGTTGGCGATGATGTCCTGCAGGACGGTGGCCATGGCCAGAATCTGGGTCCCCAGGTAGCCCATCACGCCCAACAGGATGGCCAGGGAGGTCAGCAGGCGGGTGACCTTGCTGTTGTAGCGGGCGGCCACCACGTCGGGCAGCGACACCGACTCTTTCAGCTCAGCCAGCAGGCGGATGCGTTTCCCCAACAGGTAGAAGGAGATGCAGGTACCCATGGGGGCGCTGATCACCATCCACAGGGAGCTCATTCCCATGTGGTAGACCAGCCCCGGCCCGCCCACGAAGCCGAAGCCGCTCATGATGCTGGAAAAGACGGCGAAACCGGTGACGATGACCCCCAGGTTCCGGCCGGCCATGAAGAAATCCGCGCTGGAGCGGGTTCGCCGAAGCGCCCACAGCCCCACCACGATGCAGATTCCCATGTAGAACACCACCGAGAACAGGATGGTGATGCCCCGGTCCGTGTCCATCAGCCATTCTCCTCGGGCGAATCGCGGCCGGTTTGGGTAGAGTTCCCCGCCGGCCCGTTATCGACCAGCTCGCGAAAGCGGCGGCTGTCTTCCTTGCGGAACACCCAGTCCTCGAACTTCACGCTGTAGACCAGCACGAAATAGAGGGGGAACGGCCACAGAACCCACAGCATGACGGCCGTGGGCGGCGGCAGCGACACCAGCAGCCGGCTGGGATCCTTGACGTAGTCCTGGTAGGTGAAGACCAGCACCATGAAGACGGCCAGGTAGAGGAGGCCGCCCAGCAGGAGGGCTCTTCTCTTTGCTCGGGACGAACCCCTGGCGCCCCGCAGGCCAAAGCCCAGGCAGGCCACGAAAAGCAGCAGTTGCAGAACCCCGAAGGCCGCGCCCAGCCACAGCACCTGGGCATGCCGCTCCCCGGTCCCCCCTTGCCGCATGGTTCGCAGCTCCCCGTGCCCATAACCCTGGCTGTCGGGTGGCTCCTCCCAGAAGAGGGCCACTCCCACCACCAGGCACAAGGCCAGCAGCAGTCCGAAAAGGACCCAGTGAAGCCAATCAGAGTCAGTGGGACGAGTGGTGGTCATAGGAAACCCGAGTTCCCTCAGATCATTCGCTCCACGTTGCCGCAGACGCTGAGGGCCTGACCCGTGATGGCGGCTCCCGCCTCCGAACAGAGGAAGAGGGCCATGTTGGCGATCTCGTCGGGGTTCACCATTCTGCGAAGCGAGACCTGGCGCAGGTGTTCCGCCTCCAGTTCTTCATAGGGTTTTTGCATGGCCGCAGCCTTGGCGGCGATGACGGAGCGGATGCGGTCCCCATCCACCATTCCGGGCAGCAGGGCGTTCACCCGAATCCCGTGAGGCCCCACCTCCATGGCCAGGCTCTGGGTGAATCCCACCACGGCCCACTTGGAAGCGGCGTAGGGAGTTCGCATGGGGTACCCCAGCCGGCCGGCCACTGAAGAGAGGTTTATGATGGAGCCGCCTCCCGCCTCCTTCAGAAGGGGCACCGCCAACCGGGCGCAAAGGAACTGGCCGGTGATGTTGACGTCCAGGGTCCGGCTCCAGTCCTTCGGGCTCACCTGCTCCACCGCCGCGGTGGGGCCGGCAATGCCGGCGTTGTTGATCAGCACGTCCAGCCCGCCCAAGTGAGCCGCCAACTCGGCAAAGAGTCGCTCCACGTCGGCGGGGACGGCCACGTCGGCCCGGGTGAAGCCCACTCCGGGAAGCTCCTGGAGCAGATCCGCGGCCCGGTCCCCGGCAACATCGCAGACATGCACCCCGGCCCCCTCTCTCAGGAAGGCAGCCGCAATCCGGCGGCCGATCCCGGAGGCCCCGGCGGTCACCAGCACCCGTGTTCCCTCTCGAATCTTCATGGCTCGCTCGTTGGTTGCTTTCTGAAGCCCCTGCCGCGCTTTGCGCCGGGGCGCGCCATCCCCGAAGGACCGCCCGGCACGGCACTCGCAACGCCGGGCGTCACCCCCTCCTCAGCGCTTCTGTGTCCGCGGTTCTGCTCCCTGGTGGAACAACTGCAAAAGAGCCAGGAAGCGGCGGTCCCGCTCCGACACCTTCGCCTGCACCGTCTCCCGGGTGTAGCGGAAGATGCCCTCTCCGCTCTTGACTCCGAATCGGCCCGACCGGACCGCTTGCTCCAGCGCCGCCGGAAGCTGCCGGTCGGATCGGACGTCCACCACCAGGTTCTCGAACACGCTGGCAGTGACGTCCAGACCCGCGAAGTCGATGACCTCCAGCGGACCGATAGCCGCCAGGCGAAAACCGATGGTGCTCTTCACCGCCCGATCGATCTCCTCGGGATCGGCCACCCCCCGGTCCAGCAGATCCAGGATCTCCCGCAGCATGGCAATCTGTATGCGGTTGACCAGAAAGCCCGGAACCTCCTTCTTCAGTTGCACCGGGGATTTTCCAACCTGCCGCAACAGGGCGAGGGTCGCTTCGACGGCCTCGGTCCCGGTTTTCTCCCCCGGCACCACCTCCACCAGCGGCACGATGTGGGGCGGGTTGAACCAGTGGGTGATCAGGGCTCGCCGGGGACGGGTGAGATCGCGGGCAAGCTCGGAGATGGGGAAACTGGAGGTGTTGCTGGCCAGGAGGGTCTCGGCCGAAACCCGGGACTCGATCCGTCTGAACAGCCGGCACTTGACCTCCAGGTCCTCGGCAACTGCCTCCACCACCAACTCGGCCCCCCGAACCGCCTCGGCCTCGGTTTCGCAGACTCGGAAGCGGGCCAGCGCGGGTTCAATAGCAGTCTCTTCCCCGAAACCCGCTCGGGCGGCCGTCCGCAGGTTGTGCTCGATACGGCTGGCGACCGCACCGCGCACCTCGGCCGACTGGTCGTAGCCGCTGACTCGGCAGCCTCCCACGGCAAAGGTTTGGGCGATGCCGTGCCCCATGGTTCCCAGCCCCAGCACCGCGATGTTTCTGATGGTGGACAAAGTTCGGTTCTCCTTACCCCCAGGGATCGGGAGCCAGCGCCTCCATGTCGGTGACCGCGTCCAGCACCACCGGGCGGTCGGCACGCAGGGCCTCCTCCAGGGCGGGGACGACCCCCTCGGGCTGCTCCACCCGGATGCCCCGGCAGCCCAGGGACTCGGCCATGGCGGCGATGTCCAGGTCCCGGAACTGCCACATCTCCAAGCCCTGGCGCTGCACCCCCCCGTAGGCGCTGGCGAATATCTCGGTCTCCTGATTGAGAGAACGGTTGTCGTTCACCACGATCACGGGATGGATGCCGTATCGGAGGGCCGTCTCCAACTCCGACAGGTGGTAATAGAAGCCGCCGTCGCCGGTAAAGCAGACCACCGGTCGCCGGGGCGCGGCGCACTTGGCCCCGATGGCCGCCGGCAGCCCCCAGCCCAGCGATCCGGCAGCCCGGATGTAGCTCTGGCCGGGATGGTGCAACTCGATATGGGTTCCCGACCAGATCCCCGAGTGGCCGGTATCCGACACCAGGATCGCGTCCGCCGGCAAGGCCGACTGGATTTCCCTGCAGAGGCGCTCCGGGCGCATGGGCACCGCCGGAGAAGACCGCAGGGGAGCCACCTCGGCACGCCACTCGGCCACCACCTGCTCCACCCGCGAGAGCCACCCGGAGTCGGGCGGCCGCGAGGCCAGGGCCGCGTTCAACTCCTGCAGCCCGACCTTGGCGTCCCCCCACAAGCTGCAGAGGTTGGGGTAGTTGCGGCCCAGTTCCCCGGGCTCGATGTCCAGTTGAAGGACGGGGGTCCCCTTGGGCGGGATGCGCCAACTGTTGGTGACCTGCCCCCCGGTGCGGCTGCCGATGAAAAAAACCAGGTCGGCCTCGGCCACCAGCCGGTTGGCGCAGGCTCGGGAATAGGAGCCCACCACCCCGATCGACAGGGAGTGGTTTTCCGGGAGGGTCCCCTTGGCGTTCAGAGAGGTCGCCACCGGGATGGAGAGCCTTTCCGCCAACTGCCTCACTTCGGCTTGCGCCCCGGAAAGGGTGACCCCTCCGCCGGCAACGAAGACCGGCCGGCGGCTTCGGCTCAACAGATCGGCCGCCCGCCGCAAACTGGCGGGATCCGGACGAGGGCGGATGGCGGGAAATCGAGCGAATTGGGGCTCGAAGACCGCGTCCAGGTCGGCCTCCCCCTCAATCGCCTGACCGAAGTTGCCGGCGATCTCCAGGTGAACCGGAGCCGGACATCCGGTGGTGGCTTCGCGGAAGGCCTGGCGGAGCAGGTCGGGCAGCCGCTGGGGCAGATCCACCTGGGCGTTGAACTTGCTCAAGGGCTCGAACAGGGGAAAGTCATCCACTTCCTGGTAGACGCCGCGGTGTTTGCTCTCGGGAAGCTTGCCACCATTGATGGCAATGACGGGGGCACAGGCCAGATAGGGATCCCGCAGCCCCGCCGCCAGGTTGGCCGCGCCGATGGTCTGGGCCATGGCCACCCCGGGCCTGCCCGAGATTCGAGCGTAGCCGTCGGCCATGTAGACGGCCGCCTTCTCGCTGTGGGCCGTGACCCGCACGATATTCAGGTCTTCCATTTCCGCCAGGGCGGGCGTCAGGATGGTGGGGACCAGAAAGACGTGGGTGATCTCATAGGCCTGCATGGCCTCGGCGAAGTAGCGGGATCCCGTCATGGGCGGCATGGGTGTCCTTCAGGTCGGGCTTGACGGCTGGCAACGCTGGCGCGAATATTACTCTGCACTGCCTCTCGACACAACCCCGTTCCGGTGATTGAGACAGCAGACAGGCAGGGACTCAGGAGGCAACCATGCATGGCAGGCCCCCCGACCGCCGGGATTTTCTTCGGACTTCATTCCAACTCATGCTGCTGGGCGCAGGCTGGAGCTGCGCCTCCAGGGGGAGCGGCGGCAAGAAGCCATCCGGACAGGCGGATGGCAAGGAGACTCGCATGAAACTATCGCTGTCGGCCCGGGTTGCGGAGAGCTTTTCCAACAAGGAGGAAGCCTCTCTGAACCTGGCGCAACTCATCGACCTGGCCCGGGACCATGGGTATCGGGCCCTTTGCATGCGGGCATCCCAGGCAGGCATCCATTCCCCGCGTGAACAGGTGAACCGCATGAGCCGGCAGATCGGGGAGGCCGACCTCACCGTCTCCATGGTCACCGGAGACTTCGCCGTGCCCCGCAACGACGAGCTGGGGCCCTCCGGCCTGCGCAACATCGCGCCCTACCTGGACCTGGCGGAAACCTTCGGGGCCGACCTGATCCGGATCTGCATGAAGAAGGAAGAGGACATCCCCTGGGCGCAAAGGGCCTCCGACACCGCCGCCGAGCGGGGCATCCGCCTGGCCCACCAGTCCCACTGCGCCAGCCTGTTCGAGACGGTGGAGGGCTCCCTCCAGGTGCTGCAGAAGGTGGACCGGCCCAACTTCGGGATCATCTACGAACCCGCCAACTGGATGATCGCGGGAGAAGACTACGGCCGGGAGACCATCAAGAAGCTGGGTCCGTACCTGTTCAACGTCTACGTCCAGAACCACCGCCTCAATCCCGAGGGAGAGGGCGCGGTCCGCACCTGGAACCGGGGCCCGGTTCGGCTGGACCACATCGGCCTTTGGGAACCGGGAGGGATCGATTTCGACGAGGTCTTCCAGGGCCTGCAGGAGGTCGAATACCGGGGCTACGTCACCGTGCACCAGGCCTTCGCGGGCATCATGTCAGTGTCCGAAGCCGCCCGCCGTAGCGCCAGCTTCCTGCAACCCTGGATGGAGTGAGAGGGACTGATTGAAGGTGGGGCACGTCAGAGGAGATCCTGGGGCTTGGTAGCCGGGTCCGGGATATTCGGGAAGTCCTCGTCCAAGGGCTTCAAACGGGACAAGACCTCGGCAAGTGATGGACGTTTTTGGACAGGCTCGATCACCAGACTGCCGCCTTCCCTGCTAATCAACACTTCGTCTGCGTTCAATTCAAACTCTCGCGGAATTCAAACAGCCTGATTGCGGCCAATGCGAAACAACCGTGCACGGCGAGCCGGACTTCGGCTGTTCGGTTTTTCGTTCGGCATAAGATGATTCAAATACTAGCCCATCTTTAACAACGTTTCTGATCGCACGTTTATTATCAACACGTTACAAAGACAAAAAACCGCAAGTGGCACTACAAACGGGTTGAAACCGGAGGCGGTTGACGTGGTTACCCGAGGAAACGCCACCTACAGGCCATCCCTATAGAGCAGCGTAGCTGCGGCTCAGGGTAGTCCCGGGCGGGAGCCTAGGGTCGTCTGATCCCGCACTGCCGCAGCCGCGTACGCGACGAACCAAGAGCCAGGTCCCGGACCATAGTGCCTCTCCAAAACAACACCAACCCGTCACGGCTTCTCAAGGGATTCCTGCTCTCGGCGGCCTAATACCACTTGGCCTTATCCACCAGGTTGCGCAGGGGTCTGCCAGCGGCGAAACGGCGCACGTTGTCCAGTAGCACGGCCAGGTGCCGTTCGGCGATTCTGGGCGTAGCGGCGGCCACGTGGGGAGTGAGGATCACGTTGTCCATCTTCCAGAGCGGATGGTCCGGGGGAAGGGGCTCAATCTCGTAGACGTCCAGTCCGGCGCCCGCGATTTCGCCCGCCTGCAGTGCCTCGGTCAGGTCGGCCAAGTCCACGATCATCCCACGGCCGATGTTGACGAAGTAGGCTTCCGGCTTCATCTGCTGAAAGAGCGGCCGGCGGAACAGCTTCTCGGTCTCGGGTGTGTGCGGGGCCGCGACCACCACGAAATCGCTGGCCGAGAGCAGGTCGGGCAGTCGGTCCGGTCTCCACAGGGCCTCCACCCCATCCGGAGCCTGCTGTTGCTGGGGATCCACGGCCAGCACCCTCATGCCAAAGGCCAGGCCGCGCCGGGCGATTTCGGAGCCGATGCTACCCAGTCCGACGATCCCCAGGGTTGAATCCGGAAGATGTCGGTGGGCGCGGTCCATGCCGCTGACCCTCGAGGGGCCCAGGACAAAACCCGAGCGTTCGGCCTCCCCACCCGCCGCTTCCCAGTGAGAGCGGAGCTGCTGCCGGAGGTAAAGGGGGAAATTGCGGGCGAAGCAGATGATGTAGCCGAAGACGTGGTCGGCAATGACGTCGGCATAGATCCCCCGCATATTGGTGAGCCGGCAGGGGTGGTCCACCAGCGCCGGGAACATGTAGTGCTCCAGGCTGGCGGTGGGAGACTGCACCCAGCGCAGCCGCCCCGCAGTCTCCAGCAGCCGGGGCGTGAGCTTCCCGAAAAAGGCATCGGCCTCGGCGATCTCCCGCAGGGCCGCTTCCTCATCGGCAGTGTTCACCACCGACATGGGCCGAGCCGCCTCCACGATCTTGCCGAGCCGCTCCGATTCAACCGCGGGATAGATCAGCAGCTTCATGAGCAAATCTCTCCAGGCCGCACCGGGGCCGCGGACGACACAGGCCGATGGGCTAGCTCCGTCCTCAGACCGACCAGGGCTCCCGGTACTCCTTGGTAAGCAGCGCGTTGGCCTCGGGGTCGTTGCGAACGGTTTCGGTTTCCGGATCGAAGTGAAGCACCCGCTGGGTCCGGTAGGCGACCTCGCCCAGGTGGCTGAGGGCGCAGGAGAGGTGGGCCACTTCGATGGGAGCGTTGGGCTGCTTGCGCGAACGCACGCAGTCCAGGAAATTGGCAAAATGCTCTTCCTTGCCGATACCGCCCCGCATGCCCGGCCCCTTTTCCTCCTTCTTGCCCAGGTAGACCTGAAAGTAGCCGCGCCGCGAGAAGATCATGAAGCCCTCGGTGCCGTAGAAGGCGTTGCCGCTGTCAAAGCCGTAGCCTCCGTAAGGCGTCCAGCCGCGGTCCTCGTAGAGCAGCACCTTGTCGTCCGGATACTGATAGGCCACCATCATGTTGTCGGGGTACTCCCGCACCCCTTTCAGATCGATGCGGCTGCCGTGAGCGGTAATCCTGACGGGAAGGCCCTTGGGGTTCAGCCCGAAGTGAGCCAGGTCCAGGTCGTGGCTGCCGTCGTTTCCGATGTCGCCGTTGCCGTAGTCGCGGTACCACTGCCAGTAGCTGTGGAAACGATTGGGGTTGAAGGGACGCTTGGGAGCCGGGCCCAGCCACATGTCGTAGTCCACCCCCGGAGGGACCGGACCGTCCGGAACCGGAGCGCGATGGTTGTGGCGCTGCAGGTTCCAGGCCTTCGACATCTTGACCTTGCCGATCACCCCCGCCTGCAACAACTCGCCCGCCCTGGCCGTCACCGGGCTTGAGCGCATCTGGGTGCCGTGCTGCACGATGCGGCCGTATTTCTTGGCGGTATCGGCCAGCACACGCCCCTCCCGGAACACGTGGCTGGCCGGCTTCTCCAGGTAGAGGTCCTTGCCGGCCCGCAGCGCCCGCACGGCTATGGGAGCGTGCCAGTGGTGGGGTGTGGCGATCACCATGGCATCGATGGCGTCGTCATCCAACAGAAGGCGAAAATCGCTCACCACCTTGGGCTTGCGTCCGGTGGCCTGCATGACGGCGGCGGCGGCGCGCTCCTGAAACTCCACGTCCACGTCACAGACCGCCAGGCAGTCCGTATCGGGCCGCGCCAGGATACGCTTCAGATGACTGTTACCGATCCCCCGCAGTCCGATGACGGCCATCCCCAGCCGGTCGTTGGCGGACCAGGCCCGATGAGTCGCCAACACCGGGGCCAGAACTCCCACTGCGGCACCATGGGCCGACCGGGACAGAAAGTTCCTTCGGGTGAGAGGTTTCACCTTGGAATGAACGTAGTCATTTGTTCCTGACAGTAACGTAACCATCTGAGCCGGATCAGCTTTCACTACGCCATTTTGAAAAGTCTCGGGCACCGTGAAGGAACGCGAGGACCAGAACTTCCGATGGCCTTACCTCATACAACAACCGATAACGGCCTACAAAAACCTCACGAACCCTTGGATCAGCCTGCTCGGGAACGACTCTACCTCGCTCGGAAAGAACTGCCAAGCTGGCAGCGGCTTCCAGTGCCTGGTGCAGCAACGACCGCGCACCCTGGGGCGACTCTTGAGCGATGTATGAAAGGATTTCGTCCAACGCCGACCGGGCCGCTTCGGTCCATGTTACCCGGCGCTGTCGACCAACCATTTCTTGCGAAGCTCTCGGTCCACCTCTTGGTGGGATATCGTCCGGCCGGCCTTGGCGTCGGCGTGGCCGCGCTCTATGGACTGCAGGACATACAGGTGGTACTGCACATCGTCCAGACTACAGTCGTCGGGCAAACGGTCGAGAAGTGCTTGGACACTCTGCTTGACGTGCATTCTCATGTCTCCCGGTGAAGATTCCTTGATTCACTATACCCTTATCCGGCGGTGGTTGGCACCTCCAGCTTGAGCTGCAGCAACGTCGTTACGCCTCCGCTTCCACCTTGCGGATCATCTCGTTCAGGTTGCGGTAGTTGATCTTCATGGCCTCGATGCGGGAGCCGCTGGGGGGGCGGAAGTGGGTGGCCAGGGAGAGGAAGACGTCGCAGCCGTGGTCGCGCATGCCGCGCAGAATGGCGAGGTAGTCCACGTCGCCGTCGCCGAGCGGACGGTATTCGAACTTGAGCTTGCGGCCGTCCAGCACGTGCAGGTCCTTGAGGTGAAGCCCGTGGAGATAGGGCCGGATGTTGGCGAAGCCGGCGGTGGCCACGTCCCACTCGCCGCAGTTCCAGCAGTCGGCCGGCCCCCACATCACCGTGAGGCGGCGGGAGCCCACCCGTTCCACCAGGCTGCGGAAGTTGCCGGTGGTGTTGGTGTAGTTCCAGGGCATCATGGAGAGGGCCACGTCCACCTGGTAGCGCTCGGCCTCCTCCGCCACCAGGGTGAAGGCCTTCACCAGCTTCTCCATGTCCACCTCGGCGATGACCCCGCCCCGGGTGAGCCAGCGCATGGGCCAGGTGGGCTTGCCGCTGGAGTACTCGCCCGGCCAGGCGAAGGTGAAGGCGCCCACCGCCCCCACCCCGATGCGGGAGGCGATCTGCATGGAGCGAACCAGGTGCTTGAAGTCCTTTTTGAACCCCTGGTGATCCGACATGGTCTTGAGGTCCAGGTCGGTCAGGTGAACGTGCTTGAAGGGATTGCCCGCATTGAACAGAAAGATCTCGAGGCCGTGCCGCTCCACCCGCTGGGCCATGCGGTCGGCGGCCGCGTCGCTCATTTCAGCCACGGGGGTCTCGTTGAGCAGGCGATTGAACCAGACGTAGTCCACGCCGACCTCCTTGGCCTGGGCCATCTCCTCGTCGAAGGGCAGCCTCAGCTCCGGGGTGTACATGGCCAGCCGGAAACGGTGTCCGGTGCCGGTCTTTTCAGGCGGTCCGGCGGCCCTGCCGGGTGCCGCGGCGGCCCGTGCCTGGCCGGTTCCCGCGGTCATTAAGGCGCCGGCGGCCACTCCCAGGCCGGCGCGCTCGATGGTGGTCAGGAATTCTCGTCGTCTCATCTCGTCCCTCCTTGCAGTGGGGGTTCCCGGCGACTACAGGCCTTCCACGGTCCAGGGTTCCCGGTAGGCCTTGGTCAACATGGCGTCGGCCCGGGCATTGTCGGTGAAGCGCTCGCTCTTCGGATCGAATTGCAGCACCTGGGAGAGCCGGAAGGCGATCTCCCCCAGATGGATCAGGGCGCAGGAAAGGTGGGCTTCTTCGGCGGGAGCGGTGGGCCGCTTGCGGTCGCGCACGCACTGGAGAAACTGGGCCATGTTCTGACGACCGGTCTCGGCCAGGCTCCCTTCCTTCATCCCCTCTCCCTTGTGCTCTTTCTTGCCCATGTAGACCTGAAAATACCCTCGCCGCGAGAGCACCATGTACCCCTCGGTCCCGTAGAAGGTGTTGCCGCTGTCGTACCCATGGAGCCCGTAAGGCGTCCAGAGGCGCTCTTCATAGAGGAGCACCTTGCCTTCCCCATATTGGTAGGCCACCATCATGTTGTCCGGATATTCCCGCGCTCCTGCCAGGTCTATGCGGCTTCCGTGGGCGGTGATGCGCTCGGGGTGGGTGTCGACGCCCAGCGCCCAGCGGGCCAGGTCCAGATCGTGGGCCCCGTCGTCACCGATGTCCCCATTGCTGTAGTCGCGGAACAGTCTCCAGTTGCGATGAAACCGATTGGGGTTGAAGGGGCGTTGGGGGGCCGGGCCCAGCCACCTGTCGTAATCGACTCCCTCGGGAACCGGACCATCCGGCAACACGGGGCGCTCTTTCTGCCGCTGCACGTTCCAGGCCTTGGTCGTCTTGACCTCGCCCAGGGTCCCCGCGGCCAGGATCTCGCCGGCGCGGGCCAGCAGCGGGCTGGCGCGCATCTGGGTCCCGTGCTGAAAGATCCGGCCGTACTTGCGCTCAGCCTCAACCAGCAGCCGGCCCTCTCGAAAGACATGGCTGGCGGCTTTTTCGACGTAGACGTCCTTGCCGGCCTTCATGGCCCGCAGCGCCATGGGGGCGTGCCAGTGGTGGGGAGTGGCGATGACGACCGCCTCAATCGAGGGGTCGGCCAGGACCTGGCGGAAGTCGCCTTCCAGCTTGGGCCTATGGCCGGCCGCATTCTTGACCGTCTCACTTGCCTTCTGCAGGACCGCCGGGTCCACGTCGCAGAGGGTCACAATGTGGGCATCGGTCCGGTTGGCCAGGGTCCTGACGTGAAAGTGGCCCATGCCGTTCATGCCGATGACGGCCACGTTCACCTTCTGGTTGGGCGAGGCGGAGCCGGACCGGATTGCCAGGGTGCCCATCACCCCCAGAGCGGCCGATCCGCTCAGGGAGTAGGACAGGACCTGGCGACGAGTGATCGTTTTCATTTGCCTGTATCTCCGTTGGCGCTGGTCAGCCGCGCCCTCTTGGCCTCTACCTTTCCCCACAACCCGCCGCTCAGTCCCTCAGCCTGTGGTCGGAGCTTTTGGGCGCGAAGAAGATCACGACGATTCCGACCCCGTAGATGAAACTGGTTACCCTTCCGATGCGGGCATAGTCCCCGTCGAAGTGAGCGATCAGCCATCCGGCCAACAAAACGGCCACCGCCGTGAGGATGCGACCGAAATTGAAGCTGACCCCGGCGCCGGTGGAACGGGCGGCGGTGGGAAACAGCTCCGGCAGGAACAGCGGTAGCCACCCGAAATAGACACCGGAGAAAAATCCCAGGGCCGCGGCCCAAATCAGGAAGGTGTCATCGGTGGGAGTGAGCAGCCAGAACATGTACTGACTGGAAAACAGTGCTCCCAGACTCATCAGGAAATAGGTGCGGCGGCGGCCCACCAGGCTGGCAATGACGCCCCCCAGGAGGCTGCCGATTGTCCCTGTCAGAGATCGGTAGAACTGAACCCAGGACTTCAGAAAAGGGTCCGGCGGATCCGCCGCCGCGCCGGCCTCGCCGGCCCAGGGGATCATCCAGTTGGAGGCGCCCCATCCCCCCAGCAAGGGAACGGTCCCCAAAGCGATCCCGATCAGGGTCAGACTTCGCAGAGGCGGCCTGAAGACCTCGGGGGTGGGTTTGGAAGGCTCTCCCGCGGCGGCTCGGGGAGCGTTTCGTTGCGCCAACCAGCGGGGCGATTCCGGAACCGCGGCCAGAACGAACAGGCCCAAAACGACAGGCGCCGCCCCCACCAGCATCACCCAGCGCCAGGTGTCCGGGGTGATTTCGACTCCCGTGGCGGTCCAGGCCATCAGGAGCAGGCCCACGTTGGCCGCCGTCCCCATGATGCCTGCCAGGATCGGTCGCGAGAGATCCGACCAGGCCTCCGAGACAATGGCCACGCCGTTGGGCCACATGCCCCCGATGCCAAGGCAGGTCAGGAAGCGGATGACCAGCAACTCGAAGGGACTTTGAGCCCACCAGGCCAGGCCGGAGAAAATGGAGAGGCACAGAATGCTCCACCCCATGGCCCTGACACGGCCAAAGCGGTCTCCCAGCCGCCCGAAAAGCCAACCCCCGGCAGCCGCGCCGAAGAGAAAGGCGCACACGTACCAGGCAAACCACTTTCCGACCAGAGCCTCGTTGGTCGACTGAAGCAGGTCGATGGCCGCCGAACGCATGGCCAGGGCGGTGATGGACATCTGCACCCCGGCGAACATCCACCCCAGAAAGGCCGTCACCACGATCAGGTAGCGGCCTCCCGCGGATAGTGGCTGCGGAGCAGAACCCGGTAGTCCCGCTGCTGAAACATCCGGTGTGGTTGTCACCTTATTCCCTCGAATGTCGATTGCGGATATTGGCTACAACTTGACTCCCCGCCATTCGTCCTTGTCGGCGGTCACGTCCACCACGTTGCCGTCGGGGTCTTCGATCTTGAAGGCCCGATCGGGCAGCCGGCGGCGGTCCAGGTCGATGCGCTCCTTGACGGTCTTGGAGGCCTCGGCGCCCCATTGGCGGCAGCGCTGCCAGGCGGCCTCCAGGTCCTCCACCATGACACCGAAGTGCACATACTCGTTGCCCTCCTCGATGCGGGGTCGATCGCAGTCGGCGGGCTGTTGGATCAGAGTGATGTTAGTCACGCCGTCGGTCAGGTCCATGCCCAGCCGGCTGGGCCGATAGCCGATGAATTCCCACCCGAAGACGCTCTCATAGAAGCGGCGGGACTCTTCCATGTCACGGCAGCGGAGAGCCAGATGACGTATTCGAGCCATGATATGCCTCCTGAATCGGTCCTTTCGTGGGTATCTTTTCTCCCCAGAGCCACTTGCAAAATTCAGCAGCGGGACAGTTACCGGTTATGGCCACAACAGGCACACAAACACAAATTGCGGCTTCTGTGCCTTTTGTGCTTTTTGTGCTTTTTGTGGTTAGACAGCATCTTTCACCAAGTCCCAACGGATATTGAAAAAGGCAGAATCCAAGGTTTGCCGGCAAGATGACCTGCGCCACTGCGAATTCTGCAAAAAGCCTCCCAGCCTGTCGATCTTTGGCTGAGGCGCGGTCGCGTTATATCAACTCCTCGATCGGTTGGCCGGTGGTGTCGTCGAAGGAGTTGGCGATCTTGATGGGCCGGCCTACCGGGGTCATGTATTCCCTGGTCCAGTCGATGCCCATGGCCTTGTAGATGGTGGCGAAGACGTCTCCCACCGAGATGGGACGCTCGGCCACGTACCCGCCCCTCTCGTCGCTGGCTCCAATGACCTGCCCTCCCTGCAGCCCCCCTCCGCCCAGGACCATGGAAAAGCAGAAGGGCCAGTGGTCGCGGCCGTTGATGGGGTTGATCTCCGGGGTGCGGCCGAACTCGCCCATGGCCATTACGATGGTGGATTCCAGCAGTCCGCGCTGCTCCAGGTCGACCAGCAGAGCCGTGAGGGTCTGATCCAGGGTGGGGCACAGCAGGGCCCGCAGCTTCTTGTCGTTCTCTCCCCCCGAACCCCGGCCATGAGTGTCCCAGCCGCTGTCCAGGTTGTAGCCGGCCGCGGTGACGAAGCGGGAGCCGGCTTCCACCAGCCGCCGGGCCAGCAGGGCGCTCTGTCCGAACCCGTAACGGCCGTAGGCGTCCTTGATCGTTTCCGATTCCCGGGAGAGATCGAAGGCCTTCTTCATGGCGGGAGACAGGATCATCTCCATGGCCTTGTCCCGAAAAGTCTCGCGCGCGGCTGCTTCCGTCAGGGCTTCCTTGCGGCGGTAGAGGTCGTCCACCACTTGCAGAAAACCGCGACGATCCTCGATCCGTTTCTCGCTGATCGCCTTGGGAAGGGTGAGGTCCTTGAGCTTGAAGTCCTTCTTGCTGGGATCGGGGACGACCAGCGGATTGTAGGCGGCTCCCAGGGAGGAGGCTCCATAGTAGCGCTGGGTGAGATGAGGCGCGCCCAGCACGTAGGGAGGAATGTCGTTGCGAGGCCCCAGCTCCCGGGCAATGATGGACCCCACACTGGCAAACTCCATGGCCGGGGCCGGGCGGTGTCCGCTGGTGATGTACTCTCGCCCCAGGGGATGGTCCACTTCCTCGTGAGTCATGGAGCGAATGATGGACAACTTGTCCATGTGGCGGGCCATCCGAGGCAGAATCTCGGAAATCCGGATCCCGGGCACGTTGGTGGAGATGGGCCGGAAGCCGCTGCTGGGTTTCGGATCCCAGGTATCCACCTGGCTGGGTCCGCCTTCCAGCAGGAGCAGAATGCAGGCCCGGGCCTTGGCCGGGGGAGCCGTGGCGCCGGAAGCGGCCATCAGGCCTTTCATGTGGAGATACTGGCCCAGGTGGATTCCCACCAGGCTCAGGGACCCCACCCGCAGAAAGTGCCGGCGTGCCAGGCTCTCGCAGAAACTGTCGCATCCCCTTCCATTCATGACCGGGACTCTCCTTGTCGGATCAGTGGTTGTTCAGGAACTGCTCCGAGTTTACCAGGGCCCACAGCAGATCCTCCACCGCCTCTCGCCGTGAATCCTGCCGCCGGATCATTTCTTTCAACGCAGTCTGCTCGCCTTCAGTCGGGAAACGGCACAGGGTTGCCAGATACAGTTCTTCAATGATGGCCTCATCGGAGGCCCGGCGCTGCAGCAGGTGGTCCACCCGGCCTCCCTCGCGGGAGAGCTTGGCGGTAAAGGTCGGACCCGCCAACTGGTGCAGGGCCTGCAGCAGGCTGGGCTTCATGTCGCGTTCGGGAATGGAGCCCAGGTCGGGCTTGCCGTAGACGTTGAAGAAGTTTCCGTCCTCTCCCTTCACGCCGCTCACCTGGGAGATGGCCCTCAAGAGCACCTCGCTATCCAGGGGGCGCGGAAGCGCCCTGGAATAGTTGACCCGATCATAGCGGTTGGAGGAGTTGGGATCCCCCGAAAGCTGGTAGGTCCTGGACTCCACCATGAGGCGAATAAGCGAACGCAGGTCGTACCCGCTTCTGACAAAGTGCCGGGACAGGGCCTCCAGCAGCCGAGGGTGGGTGGCCAGGTTGTTGGAGCGAAAGTCGTCCACCGGATCCACGATCCCCCTGCCGAAGAAATAGCCCCACATGCGGTTGGCCATGGCCGCGGCGAAGTAGGGGTTATCGGGCGAGGTCATCCACTCGGCCAGCGCCAGCCGCCAGTCGTCCCGCCGGTCCCGGGACACCGGACTCCCGTCCAGGAACCTGGGTTGAACCTCCTGCTTGGTGCGGGGGTGAATGACCTTGGCTCCCTTGCCGAAGGTGCCGTAGCCCTCGGGATCGTCCATGATCACGAAGTCCACCTGGGGGAATCCCGGATGGAGGTTGCTCAGCCGCCCGAAGAAGGCGGTCAGACCCCAGAACTGGTCCTGGCTCCAGGTCTCGTAGGGATGGTCGTGGCACTGGGCGCAGTCCATCCGCCGGCCCAGAAAGACCCGCACCTGCTCCCCCATGGCATTCTGCGGCAGAGGCACGGCCGTGCCCCCCATATCCTCGTAGTGGCGGGAGGGGCCGTCGAAACCCTGGGCGGCCACCCGTTCCCGGGCGAACTGATCGTAAGGCTTGTTCTCGGCAATGGCCCGGCGTACCCACTGCTTGTAGACGGGGCTGATCACCCGCAGGAAGTCGTAGAAGCGCCAGGACCAGTGATCCACGAACTCGGGCGAACGGAGCAGCAGGTCGATGAGCCGGTCGCGCTTCTGCGGGTCCGGGTCTGCCAGGAACTGGCGCACCCGATGAACCGGCGGCAGCCTGCCGGTCAGGTCCAGGCAGAGGCGGCGCAGAAACTCGGCGTCGGAGGACAGCGGGGAAGGAACCAGGTGAAACTTGCGGGCCTTGGCGAAGACATGTTCGTCAATGAAGTTGTGGCGTGGGACCTCGGGATAGGCCCCCACCGGCTCCTCGATCACGCCCACCGTAGCGCTGGCGCTCCGCCCGCCGGCCAGCACCTGGATGGCGGTCTCGCCCACTTGCCGCCCCGTCAACCGGCCATCGGGTCCCACCGAAACCACTTCGGGGTTGTTGGAAAGGTAGCGCACCCGGCGGGTGAAATCCTCCCGGGTGCCGTCGGCCCAATGGGCGGTCACCAGCAGTTGCCGCTCCCCTCCCTTCAAAAGCACCACCTGCCCGGGCGCGACCGCCACCCGTTCCAGGCGCGTGGTTCGGGCGCCATTCTCGGGGCCGTAGACCGCGCCCCCGTCAATCCAGTCCCGGATGCGCCGATAGTCCCGGGAGTCCTTCTCGAGCCGCTCGCCGCCGCCGTGGGGCACGGCCAGGCTGGCCTTCAGCAGCAACAGGCTTAGGGCGGGATCCTCCAGGTCGACGCGGGGCGCCTTCTCGCCGGTCTCGGCCGTGAGGACGTGGAAGGCGCCGCCTTCCACGATCCAGCGGTAATCTTCCCGAGGAGCGGTGGCGTTCTTGGAGAGCTTGAAACCGCCCTGCCCGGTGACGCTGCCGTGACATTCGGTGCTGTTGCAGCCCCGCTTTGTGAGAATCGCGGCGATGTCGCGATCGAAACGGAGGGGGCGGCTCACGGCCGAATCCCGCACCTGCACGGCCGCCTGGAGATCCCCACCCGAGGCCTGGACGGTCAGCAGCGTCCGGCCGTCGGATCGGGCCTTCACCCTGCCCCGGGCATCGATCTCGGCCAATTCGGGGTCGGCGATGGAGAACCGGCTAGTCTCGGTCAGGTCCCGCTCCAGCCCGTCGTCATAGGTTCCGATGACCAGGAGCTGCTGAACCGCGTCCTTGCCCCGGAGCCGCACCTCTTCGGGCAGGAGCCTGACGGAAAGCAGGCGGACGCCGTTGGGTGACTCCCCGATTGTCTTCGGGCCGGCGGACCAGAGCGGTGCCGGCCAACCCAACAGCCCGATCAACAAGCCCATGATGCAGAGACGGGGGGCGAGAAAAGCTCCCGCGATCCCTCCCGGACTGCTGTTCCCTGTCCTCATCCTGTCCACTCGGTCCTTCAGTTCCCCGCGGGAATCACCTGGCTGACGGCCGGTGCGCCTCCCGAGGGGTGGAGCACCATCATCGGAATCCGGGCCACGGGTATCGATGGCCCCATCCGCCCCAGCCAGATGGGCCGGAAGGGATCCTCGCCGGTCATCTTGCGATAGCGGTTCAGCCGGCCGGGGTTGACCGGCCTCAGATTGAACCGGAGCCAGCGGGGCGTGGGGGTAGGGGGCGCGTCCGGACGCACCGCCAGCAGCAGGGTGACCACCTGGTCCTCTCCGGCGAAAACCTCCTTGAGGCCCTGATCCTGCGGCAGTCCCAGCTCAGGCCCCATATCGGCACCCGGCAGTACTTCCACCCCTTGGGGGAGATTGTCCACCGAAACCGCCAGGTCTCCGGCAAACCCCTCCTCCCGGCTGATGATGACGTTCACCTTCTTGACCTCGCCCGGATAGAGATTCACCCGATCCAGCCCGATCATCCAATCGAGCATCTCCCGGCCCAGAATGTTCAGAACCTCCGCCACCTCGGCCTCGCCCACGTGCGGCACCTGGGGACGAACCATGAGACGGTAGCGGAACCCGGCCCCGCCCTTGCGGCGGGTCACGTCCTGGACCCGGATCAGGTAGGAGCCGCTCTCGGGAAAGCTGAAGACGGCCTTGGATTCGGCCGTCTTCCAGAACCACATGTTCTGAGAGGCCTGCCTCTTGTAAATGTTGTCGACCAGTTCCCTGCCCGCCGGGTCGAAGACCCCGATGCGGGGATTGAAGTAGGGGTAGTGACTCTCGGGGGTTTCGATCTCGAAAGCCAGGTCCTGTCCGTCCTCCAGTTCGAAACGGAAGTGGTCCACGTCCGCGGGAGAGTCGATGGTGCCTTCGATGATGGAGGGAATGGCAACCGGGAGGGCCTGCTCGGTAGCGTCGTTGGGTTCCCGTTCCCGGACAATGGCGGCTGGGCTGGCAGCAGCGGTTCCTGACGACCTCTCCTCGCCGCTCAGGCCCATCAGGTCCCTCAACTGCTTTTCCAATACGGCCAGTGTAGCCTGGCGTGCCGATCCTCCCGATCGGGCCTGCAACCGGACCAGGCGGTCCGGCTCCAGCCTGCGGCCGAAACCCCGCTCCCGCCACCGGGCCGGGGCCAGCTTGTCGAGGCCGTGGGACCGGACCAGCGGAGGAAAGTCGGCGGGAGCGCCGATCTGGAGCTGGTAGGAGGCTCCCGGTTCCCCCTTGACTTCCAGGGTGTGCCAGCCGCCCTTTGCGAAACGGTGGATCAGCCTGGGCTTGTAGGCCGAGATATTCTTGTGGAAGACGGCCGTATTGGCGGTGCCCAGCTTGACCCGGCGCTCGCCATCGAACCAGCTCTCTCCGGAGCCCGAGAGTTCCAGGGAGAATCCCGGAGCCCTCCTGAGGTCCCCCCACAGGCGCTGCACGCCTTCCACCACCTCGAAGGCCAGCTCCTGGCCCGGATGGGTCTGGAAGCGGTAGAAGTCGGCCTGCCCCTCTTCGGCGATCCGGCCGCTAAGGGCCGAGGGAACGGCTATGGCCTGAGCTTCCTTCGCAGTCCCATGCTCGCCGTCCGTCTCATGCAGCGTAGGCATGGGAACTACCCAGAAGATCATCTCGTTCGAGACGCCCTTGGCCGAAACCAGCCTCAAGGCGTGGGGGCCAAGTTGGGCTCCCGAGTCGATCTCAACGGCCGCCACCACCTTTTGCCCTGGGATCTCCTTGACCTTCCTCCCCTCTTTCATCCGGGCGGAGCCCGGTTCCACCCGCACCACCCGACCCTGGACAGCGTCGCTGTCCGCCCAGAGGGCGCGGGCCCCCTCCAGGTTCCGACCCTGGATCTCGATCTCCACACTACTCCCCGGCTGGCCTCCCAGAGGAAAGATGTGGATGACTTCGGGATCGGTGGGCTGAAGGTCGGCGGCGCCGGAGCCGGCGTGCAGGACACCCGGCAGCAGAAGGGTCAGAACCACGCAACCGCAATACCCCGCACCCCTTCGCCGGAAAGCCATGCCCTCGCCTCGATGGAACACAATTCTGGCGAAAGTATACCGGAGAGCGCCGTTCGTCTCAATTGGGCGCACGTACCGACCGGCTCGACAAATCAAGCAGGAGCACTTCCCGAAGCAGAGGTCGCCCGGAATTCGACCTGCGCAACTCTGGCCCAAATGCCTCATCCTCGATCAAAAGCAAGCCGCTCCCTGAAGTGGTTTTGCTTTGCCTGGTTGTTGTTGGCGGGGGCTCGGGCGCAGGATCATCCCGGAGTTTGCGTGGCACGTTGTAGATATTTTTCTTCTTCGGCGCCACCAGAAACGCAATGCCTGCGGGCACTCCCACGAACAAACCACTAAAAAGGGGCCATCCCCGGCCGTGTTGGTGACGATCGCATGGACCCAAGGACAAGCCTTGGGACCGTCAAAGCAGGCGTGATTGATGGATTGGAGAATCTTGATCCAACTGCTCTGACGGACATCCTCTACCGGACTGTCGTCGCCGGCGATCCTCTTGGCGAGCGGCAAAAAGCGGTGGGAGCAACAGGCAATCCAGGCTTCGCTGTTAGATTCCAGCAGAGGACAGTCTTTGGCGGCTCGCTTGAGCTTCGGGGTGGGCAGCACATGGAAATCGCCGGACATCGGCCACGCCTCTGTTTCCCGCTATTCTTTGAGCGCGCACGACGCCGCTGAAGACTTCATTCAACCGGGATTTCAAGTAGCCTTGCTCTACTCCCTCGCCGGCACGTAGGCTCCGTCGTCACTTCGTTCCAAACGAGCCCCGCCGTCGTTGATTACTCCGTAGGCCAGGAAGGGGTTATTCCCGGAGGTTTTGTGGATCCGCACATATCCCTGTGTGGCGTCCGGAGCATAGTTGAGCAATATGCTGTCGATCTGACGCCAACGTTTGGCCTCGACCCTGAACCCGGTGATCGTTCTGTGCAATTGTCCCGTCTCCCCGTTGTAGATTTCCAGGTTGAAAATGCCGGGGCTGTCATCGAATTCTCCGGTATTGACCAGGGCCAGGTTGCTACGGTTTTCGGCATTCTGCTGCAGCCCGTATACCCAGGCTGTTCTGGGGAAGGCTACACCATCGGGGACTGCGGTATAAAAGACACTATATTGCCCCTTGCCTTTGTCACCCGGATCGACCTGTGACCCCGTCCTGGCCCCGATTACGATCCCGCTCATGTCTCCTCCGACCGCCTTGGCAAACAAGGGCACGGCCAGACCGCGCGGCAGATCGATTCCGAACTGTTGGCGCGCCGCGTCTATCGCATTGGGAATGATGTACTGCTGACCGGGGGAAACCGGCAGGGAAAAGGTGGCCGTGTCATCTGCCGCCTCGATGGCATCGGCCACCACGCTGAAAGTCACGGCCTTGGGTTCGTCGGAGAAGTTGGTCACCGTCAGTTCGCTGGCGAAGGGTGCCCGCTCTATAACCACCGGCAGGGTTTGTCCCGCGGCTCCCGCCAGCAAGGTCTCGCGGACCGGAAAGACAAACGAGCCGTCTGAGTTGAAATTGTCGTTGATAACCCCGTAAGCGTAGAATGGCGCCTTCCCATCGACCCGATCAACCTTCACGTAGCCGTTGACAAAGCCGGCCATGTCCAGGATGCGGTTGTACTGATGGAATCCTCCCGGAGGCAGGGTTCTTTCCGGCAAGGCCACGCTCCTCACCACTGACGCCGGGTCTCCGGAGAAAACCGTCACCCTCAAGGTAATATCCCCTTCAGTGGAACTCCCCGCGTTCTGAATCGCTACGTTGGAGCGATCCTGACTGTTCTGGCGCAGTCCGCACAGAAATACTGCTTCCTCAAAACCTTCCTCCTCGGGAATCCCCGGATAGGCCAATCCAACTCTCCCCTCGGGCACCGCTGTCGTGGTCCGCACTGTTGCTCCTACATCGGCTGTGATCGGCACCTCTACCCGAAGCGTCCCGATCCGATTTCCCGAGTGAGGAATGGGGATGCCGAGCCTTCTCAGATATCCCAGGGCATCGGGATCGATCTTCTGCCTGCCTGCTTCAACTACCCCGGAGGCCGTCCCGCTACCCCCTCCAGAGTGGGCTGTATAGGTGTACTTGAGCCTGGCGGACTCACCCCCCCGGTTGGTCAACGCCAGTTCCGAGGTGAATAAGGAATTGTTGCGTCCGGCCGAGCTCAGGATCACGGGAACGAACAGGGACCCCGTCGTCAGGCGGAAACGCCCCTCCTCACGGATCCCGTCGCTGCACCCATAGCTGAAGGCGCCCGCGCCACTCGCGCCGAAGCTGAGGTTGATCTCGCAGGAAACCCCGTCATCGTAGTACAGACTCAGCCTCCCCGCACCGGAGCCTGTCTGTTGATAGGCATAGCGTCCCATTCGGGTTGCTGTTTTTCCGTCTTCCGCCTCGAATCGGTTGCCTTCAAGAAACCGTACCCGGAGACTCTGAGCCATGTCCTCACCGCCGGTTTCCTCAAGCGTAAGCCGTCTGCCCTCCAGATCTGCCCCGGTGAAGTCCGAAGGATCCGGGTCCGTCTCCTCTTCTTCCTCTCCCTCCCCGGGTCCGTCAATGCCCCCCGGTGGCGCCGTTTCCGGCGTCAGAACTCGTACGCGGTGATTCCCGCTATCGGAAAAGTAGACATTCCCTGAGATATCTACTGCTATGCCCTGAGGATGAAACAGATCCGCCTCAACTCCCGGTCCTCCGTCTCCACTGTAGCCATCCCTCCCGGTCCCTGCGATAGTGGTAATGATGCCTGAGGTGTCCACCCGTTTGATCCGGTCGAGGATGGTGTCGGCGATGTAGACGTTTCCCGAATCGTCCACCGCTACGCCTCCGGGAGAATTCAGCACGGCCTCGGTTGCCGGGCCGGCACCTCCGTTGTCGATGCCACGCCCGATTCCCGCGATGGTGGTGATGGTCCCCGCGGTGTCCACCTGGCGAATCCTGGAATTGAAAGTATCCGCGATGTAGAGATTTCCCGACCCGTCTACCGCCACGTCTCCGGGCCTATCCAGCCTTGCCTCTACTGCCGGACCTCCATCCCCGCTGAAGCCGGGCTCGCCGGTTCCGGCAACGGTGGTGATGGTCCCAGACCTATCCAACCGAAGGATTTTGTTGTTGCCAGACTGTGCAATGTAGAGGTTCCCCGAGCCGTCTACCTCCAACCGTCGGGGATCGTTTAGTCTCGCCACGACGGTGGTGATAGTTCCAGACGCATCCACCCTCCGGATGTGGTCATTCCAGTTATCACCGATGTAGAGGTTTCCTTCACCGTCTACGGCCACGCCTACGGGCCTGGCCAGTCGCGCGGCGACCGCCGGCCCTCCGTCTCCGCTGTAGCCGGCCTCCCCGGTTCCCGCGACGGTGGTAATGGTCCCCGCAGTGTCCACTCGCCGGATTCGGTGGTTCTCGCTGTCGGCGATGTAGAGGTTGCCCAACTTGTCGAATGCCATACCCAGGGGATAGTAAAGCCATGCACTGACGGCCGGTCCCCCGTCTCCGCTGAAGCCGCTCTCCCCGATGCCGGCAACGGTGGTGATGATCCCCGAAGTGTTCACCCGCCGGATTCGCTGGTTCCGTGCATCGACGATAAACAGGTTCCCCGATCCGTCCACCGTCAAGTCAATGGGAAGATCCAGCCGAGCCCTGACCGCCGGCCCTCCGTCCCCGCTGTAACCGCCCTCTCCGTCCCCGGCGATGGTGGTGATGGTCCCCGAGGCATCCACTCGCCGCACACGGTGGTTCGACCCATCGGGAATGTAGAGGTTGCCAGCGCCGTCGACGGCCACGTCCTGGGGGTTGTACAACCCGGCATCGACCGCAGGGCCGCCGTCCCCGCTGTAGGCCTCCTCGCCGGTTCCCGCCACGGTGGTGATGATCCCCGAGCTGTCCACCCGTAAGATCCTGCTATCGCCCGAAGCGGCTATATAGACGTTGCCTGCGCCGTCCACCGCCAGGCCGCGCGGCCAACTCACCGAAGCCCGAACCGCTGGTTCACCGTCGTTCCCGCCGTAGCCTCTCCCGCCGTTCCCAGCGATGGTCGTGATGGTCCCAAGATTATTCACCCGCCGGACCCGTTGGTTCGAGGTGTCGGAGATATATATGGTCCCCGACCCGTCCACCGCTACGCCAAAGGGGCGGTCGAGTTGCGCGGCCACGGCCGGGCCGCCGTCTCCGCAGTATCCCCTCTCTCCGCTTCCCGCGACGGTGGTGATGATCCCCGAGGTGTCTACCCGCCGGATCCGGTTGTTCCCACTGTCGGTGATGTAAAGATTCCCGGAGTCGTCCAGCGCCAAGTCGATAGGTCCATCGAATTGGGCGGCCACGGCCGGGCCACCGTCCCCGCTGTAGCCCCGTTTTCCAGTCCCTGCAAACGTGGTGATGGTGCCTCCCCTATCCACCCGCCGGATCCGGTTGTTCCAGTGTTCGGAAACGTAGACGTTGCCGGAGTTGTCCACCGCTACACCTTCTGGCATAGCCAGTCGCGCTCGCACTGCCGGGCCGTTGTCCCCATCGTTATCTGTTCTCCCTGCGAATGTGTTGATCGTCCAGTTGTTAGCGGTGGAGGTTCCGGCCAGTGTTGTCGCTGCCGCTTCGTTCGAGTAGGCGGAAGTTTCGCTATTGTTGAAGGCCTGCACGCGGTAGATGTAGGTGGCATTGGGGAACAACCCGTCGCTGGCAAGAGCGTGTGTTCCGGCTGCGGTCGTTCCGATCCGGACCCATTTGCCCGAACCTAACCGCCTTCGTTGCACAATGAAGCCCGTTTCATTCGGGCTGTTGTCCTGCCAGGCGAGATTGATTCCGGTCGCGGAAGCTGCTGTGGCCGTAAGACCGGACGGCGGCTGCAGTGTGATGGGTCGAGTGTCCAGGCAACTGTTGTGAAGGGCGAGATGTTCCGCAATTTCGTCTCTGGAGAATTCGCAGAATGTCACCTTACCGGTGGTGCTGATCATGATGGTTCCATAGCAGGTGTCGATTGGCGGGTTTTGCTCGTCGGGATGGCTGGCTCCGAGATTGTGTCCAATCTCATGGGCGGGTATGGAGTAATTTGCGAGCATGTTGTGATTTTGATGTTCGGAAACAGAAATAGTGGCGTAACCATCTGATCCGGCACAGACTCTACCGCCGGCTTTTCCGTCCAGCTCCAGGATGAATTTTCCAGTCCAGAGATGGAGGATGTCCGAGTCTTTAGCCGCCGCGAAATTTCCTGTCCAATACGAATAAAGTTCTGTCAGCAAACGGCCGAGGGTCGTACCGGTGTAGGGGTCCTCTTCCGTGTCCCAGGCATGCTGGAAACTGATCCTCAGCTGAACCAGCAGCTCGTACTGAAAAGCCCCGTCTACATGGTTCAGGATTCCTTCAATGTTGCGGTTGGCGGCGACCACTCCTCCCATTTTCTGTACGTACTCGTAATCGGCTTCTGTCGCCACGTCCGCCACGTAGTTGGTGAGATTGGCGGAGGCGGCGGCTTCCGCCTGCGCCTCCACTCGGGCTATCCCCTGCTGTAAACGCCGCGGCAGAGACACGTCGCACCCGAAGTCCTTGCCGGGCTTGATGTCCAACTGCCGGTAGACAACAAGTTCTCCGGCAGGGGCGTTGGGGAGGTAGTTCCGTAAAGGCTCCAAGTAGTACCAGCCCTCGGGAGCGTAGACGATTCCCTCCACCCCATCATCCGTGAGGTTGAATCGACCTTCCGTGTCTTCTCGTCCCGCCAACCTCCCCTTGAAGGTGTGCACCGGCTGGGGAGGTAGCGTCCGCCTCACCCCTCCCGGGCCCGTTGCCAGCGCCCTGTAGCCGGGCGCCCGCATGTTGTGAGGCTTAAGATTGAAATGGAATTCGGTCCCGTCGAACCGAAATCTCAGTTCTCCGTCTGCACGTACCTGCCGTTCGATGTCACCGGGTTCAAAGCGAAGGACTTCGTAGTTGGACAGGACCGGGTTCATAGCTCTCGAGACTTCGGACGTCCGGGTCAGGACCTGCCGGGGACTGACCGAGATTCCCAGCCCACCCAGAATCAGGATCGTGAGCCAGCAGGGAATCCTCTTCTTGAAGTTCATCGTCTCCTCAACAAATGGAAATGGTGCCGCCAGCATCCCTGTTCAGACTAGACCTCACGACGGCGCAGGTCGTAGATCCGGATGGTCCCGGAGATACCGTGGCCGGCTGGGAACTGCACGTCCCCCCGAAGGCACGTCCTGGGAGATCACGTCGGTGACCACCAGGACGCGGAAGGTTTGGGGATGGGGACGGAGGAAGCCCGGTCACCGCTCCGGACCCGGTTGCTGGCCGCTGGCTATCTGCAGCGGGTGGTGGAGCCGGTAGTGCCAGGCCAGCACGTCCCGGCCGAAGTCGCCGTCGAAGTCTCGCCAGACGGAATGGCTGTGGTTGTTGTTGTTCTGGGTATTGTCGTATTCGATCAGGAAGGAGGGGGCCTGCACCCGGTAGTAGTCCCCGGCTCCCGGTTTGACCGAACCGGCCCAGGCGAAGAAGAGCTGGTCGGCAGGAGTCTTGCGGGCCTTTTGCATCCTCCTCTCGGCCACCTCCGCCGGAAGGATGTTGGCGTATTCGCCGATCAGGGCCATCAATTGGTCCCGCTGAGCGGCGGTCATGTCGGAGGCAGCCAATCCTGACGGCTGGCCCTCCAGCTTCGCTCGCGAGTCCGCCTTGGTGAGAACATCGGGGTAGGCCGTCTCGGCCACCACCGCCTTGCCGAGCTGCCTGGCGTCCAGGGACCGGAGCAGGGCGCGCGCCACGTCTTCCTCCTTGGCCAGGGCCCTCATTCCCTGGTAGCGCCCGGCCAGCACCCGGTGGGGATTGGCTCCCAGGAAGGTGGGACTGGCCGACACCAGGCGGCCCTCCTTGAAGGTGAAATTCAGGGAGATGTGGTGCCCCTCCACCCGGAAGCCCCAGGTTCCCTCCAGCGACGGCTTGCCGAAAACACTGAAGTAGTACTTGTCGATGTCCCGGTTTCCGGTGGTGTCCTTCTCCAGCACCCGAAGGATCTCCTCCAAAGTCTGGACCGCCATCACCTTGGCGAAACCGGCCTGGCTCAGCCCGGCGGCCAGCAGAGCATCGGCCAGGCGGCGCTGTTCGGGCGCCATGCCCTTGTAGTTCACGCCTTTTCGGGCGTAGCCGTACTCCCTGGCGAAAGCGCTGTCCGGGAAGAAGTGCCACACCGTCCGGGTCTGGTGGCTGAAGTCGTAGACCACCTTGGCCCGCTGCTCGTCCGAGAGCGAGTTCACGAACCGAGTGGCGGTTTCATAGAGAACCGTCTCGGTCCGGGTCCTGTGCTGGGCCGCCACGAGGGCCAGGGCGCAAACGGCCAGGGCGCAGAGTCGGAAAGTCGTGGGCTTGGTCATGCCACCCTCCTGGTGTTGTCGGTTGAGTTTCCTGAATCATACTCCATGCGGGACACCGAGCCTAGCCCGCCCTCACTCCTTGGCCTGCTGGAGGTAGCCCTTGACCGCCGGGCCCAGCACCGACTCCAGCGAGATGGCGATGAAGCGAGCGCCCTTTTGCCGCCACTGCCGGGCGGTCTCCAGGTTGCGCACCATGAGTCCCAGGGCCACATCGGTAGGAGCCACGGCGTCGGCGATGCGCTGCATGGCCGCCTGGACCTCGGGGTGTTGGGCCTGACCCGGCAGGCCCAATGACTGGGAGAGATCGGAAGGGCCGATGAAGACCACGTCGATGCCGCCCACTTTCAGGATTTCGGGCAGGTGTTCCACCGCCCGGGCCGTCTCGATCTGCAGCACAACCAGGGTCTCGGCGTTGGCCTGTTCCGTGTACTCTCCCAGGGTCTGGGTCTGCCCGTAATCGGCGGCCCGCACCCCCGCCAGGCCGCGGATTCCCTGGGGCTGGTATTTCACCGAGCGTACGGCAGCCTCGGCCTCGGCCGCCGTCTGCACCCAGGGCACCAGCAGTCCCTGGGCGCCGGTGTCCAGAAACCGCAGGATGATGGGCTGCTGATTGGTGGTGACCCGAACAATGGGCGTCACCCCGCGCAGCTCCGCCGCCCGGGTCATGTTCTCGCAATCGCGCGGCTCCACCGTGCCGTGCTCTGCGTCGAAGACCAGGAAGTCCCATCCCTGGTATCCCAGGAATTCAATCAGTCCCGCGTCGGGATAGCGGACGAAGGCTCCGAAGACGGTCTCACCGGCTTTCAGCTTGGCTTTGGTTGTATTCTTCTGCAAAGGAGTACCCCCATTGATTGATGCGAACCGGCCGGGCCTGGTCCATGAGGCCGGCCGCCTCGGGATTCATTCGGGGCTGCCGACCTCTACCGGACGGTTTTCCCGATAGGACCTCCAGGCCGCCAACCCCAGTTCCACCGCCCGCCTCCCGTCCCGGCCGGTGACCGGCGGCGGGGAGTCCTCGATCACCGATCCGACAAACGCCTTCATCTCGGCAAGGTAGGACTCCTGGTAGCGTTCCAGGAAAAAATAGAGGGGGAGCGGCCCGTGAACTCCCTGGCTGTTGCTGTAAACGGCTTGATGGGAGGTGCGGTTCCCCACCACCACCTGCCCTTCCGAACCGAACACCTCCACCCGCTGGTCGTAGCCGTAAACGGCCCGGCGGCTGTTGTCGATGGCGCCCAGGGCGCCCTTGGCGAAGCGCAGCATCACCATGGCCGTGTCCAGGTCGCCGGCCTGGCCGATGGCCGGGTCTATCAAGGTGCTTCCGGTGGCGTAGAGCTCCTGGATCTCGTCGCCGGCCAGGTATCCGGCAATATCGAAGTCGTGGATGGTCATGTCCAGGAAGATGCCTCCGGAGGCCTTGACGTACTCGGCGGGCGGAGGTTCGGGATCCCGGCTGGTGACGCGGACCAGGTGGGGCGTTCCGATCCTGCCGGCGGCCACGGCCTCCCGCGCCTGGTGAAAGCTGGGGTCGAAGCGCCGGTTGAATCCCACCTGCAGCTTCACTTCGTAGTCTCGAACGGCCTGCAGGGCATCGTCGATCTCCTGCAGATCCAGGGCCAGCGGCTTTTCGCAGAAGATGTGCTTGTCCGCAAAGGCCGCCTGGCGGATCAACTCGGGATGGGTGGGCGTGCTGGAGCAGATGAGGACCGCGTCGATGGAGGGGT
>JAJECY010000256.1 GCA_022821775.1 Acidobacteriota bacterium | reverse complement strand
CATAAGACTATACACGGACACAACACCTTTTATATACATGGCAACACTTATACATCCTGACATAGCCTCTCCAGACAGATATGTCTCATAAATACAGGTACTTACCTAATACTTGATCGTTTTTTGTTCGGTGAAGTTCCGCTTAACCCATGACACTGCCGGTGGATAGGATTTTCAATTGATAATCTTCGGGTGGGTGCTCCCCAATTCCCCCCAACGTCCCTTCAAACACTCAAGTATCACTCCCCCCTTGAGGGGGAGTCGCACAAGCCCGAGCCGAATGGCGAAGGCTTGTGCGGTGGGGGGTTCGCACAAGGCGAGCCAAAGGCGAGATCTTGTGCGCCGTCACGGGTACGCACCAGCCAAGTTAATGGCGAAGGCTGATGCGGTTGCGGGGTGGCCCGCCTCCATCACCAGAAGACCACGAACGTCAGAACGCATCCCACTGCCAGGGCCAGCAGGCTGAGCAGGGCCGGCAGCCGCTGGTCTCGATGAGTACGCCGGGCGACTTCGTCCTGAATCTGCCTGATCTTGAGCTGGCTGGAACGCAGCCAGGCGCTTTTCTCCTGGCGGCCGGTCAGGTCGAATGCGCTGCCGCTGTCCCATCCGGCGACCAGGGAAACCACAACCATGGTTCCGGCCGTCACCAGCATGCTGAAGGGGTAGGCGGCGTAGGTGTTCATCATGACCGGCGGCAACAGGACCCAACCCGCCTGTTCGGCCGCCAGAGGCGCAGCCAGGCGCAGCATGCCGTAGCAGGCGCCGGCCAGCAGGCCGATCAGTCCGCTCCAGCGGTGGACCCGGGTGAAGGTTCCCATGAGGTAGATGGTCAGCAGGGGAATGACAAAGGCGCTGGTCAGGTCGAGATAGTAGAGGACCATGCCGCCCCTCAGCAGACCGGGGACGTAGAGAAAGGAGACACCGATCACCGCCGGGGTCAGCCACTGGCTGATCCGCAGGTAGTGACGGTCGTCCCGCCCCGGAACCAGCAGGCGGGCGTAGACGTCGCGGGTGAGCAGGGCCGAGAGCGCCGAGCCGATGGAGTCGTAGGTCGAGAGGGAGGCCGCCAGGATGCCGGCCACCACGATGCCTTTCAGACCCACCGTCTCGACCTGGCTGACCAGCAGGGGATAGATGGCGTCCTGGCGCCCGTCGGGCAGGGCGCTCTGCACCGGGTAGAGGGCCCGTCCCATCACGCCCATGGACAGGTTGAAGAAGGTCATCACCATGGTTACGGAACTGGCCGCGAACACCGACATCTTCAGGTCCCATTCGCTGCGGGCGGCAAACATCCTCATAACCTGGGTATGGTTGACGATGGCATAGGCCATCCCCATGATCACCAGGGCCAGGGTCACCAGCCAGCCGGGGCTGTGGTGCCGGATGGTTTCCGAGGCCGGGTCGTAGTCTCCGCCCAGGAAGAGCTTCCGCTGAATGTCCTCGGAAGACTGGCCGGCAACCGTCTCGGTCCGGACGTCTTCGTGGCCCATGTGCAGCAGCCGGGCGGCCACGGCCGGATCGTGGTCGTTGAGGCGCCGCTCCAGACCCTCCCAGCCCCCCACCTGTCCCCAGACCAGGAGCCAGATGATGAGGCCGGCAGCGGTCATGACCAGGAATTGCAGGCTGTCGGTCATGGCCACCGACCGCAGTCCCCCGAAGGCCGTGTAGATGGCGGCCAGGGCGGCGATCAGGCCCACCACCATCCAGGCCGCCCCATCCGACAGGCCGCACACGATCGAAAGGGTCAGGAACAGGGTGGTGGCGATGATTCCCAGCACCAGCGTCCGGTACTGCACCTGGACGAAGGCGCAGATGACTCGAACCGGGGCGCCGTAACGGGCTTCCAGGTATTCGGCGTTGGTGTAGAGCCCTGCCCGGTACATGGGCAGGCAGATGAAGAAGGCCGCCAGGGTCCAGCCCAGCACCGACCCCACCCAGTTGGTGGCGAAGTAGCTGAATCCCAGCAGGTAGGTGCCGCCGGCATCGGCCACCAGGTCGCTGGAGTCGATGGCGGTGGCATACATCGAAAAGCCCACCAGCCACCAGGGAAGGCTGCGTCCGGCCAGGAACCAGTCGGCGCTGGAGCGCACCCCCCGGCTCAGGTAGAACCCGTAGAGGATGATGACTCCGTTGAGCGCAATCGCCAGCGTCCAGTCCCAGGGGCTCATGATCGCGACCTCTTGGGTGGGAACGCCCGGGGTGGCCGGTTCCCGGTTTCGGGGCGAACCGGCGGAGGTTCCCGGGCGCCCGACCATTCTGCAAGAGAACGGCTGCCAACTCAAGCGCGCAACCGGTTGGGGTTGGGCGGGAGCGCTTGGGCGGAAGGCCGTATCCCCCTATGGTATGCTGTGGCCCTTTTGAGCTGCCGCGCGGGCCGGCGTTTACCCTTCCCGAGAGTTGGCCCGCCGGCCCGCTCCCCTTGAGTTGAGGAGACAATCGATGAGACTGGCGACATTGAGTAAGGGCAGTGACAGTTGTGTGGCGGCGATCAACCAGGATGGGAACAAGCTGATCGATCTGCAGCAGGCAGCCAAAGAGGCGGGATTTCCCACCGAGCTGTTCGACGACATGATCGCTTTATTGGAGAGTGGGGCCGAGGGAAGGTCGCTGGCCGGCAGGCTGATCGATCACGGGCTGGCCGAGGGGCGGGGAAGGGCCTTCCGGATGGAGGAACTGCAAGCCCCGGTGCCCTGTCCGCGAAAACTCTTCTGCCTGGCCGGCAACTACCTGGAGCACATCGAGGAGGGAGGGGGAGTGGCGGCTCCCCAGGACAAGGAGACCCCCCGGATCTTCATGAAGCCCCCTTCCAGCACCGTGGTCGGGCCGGGCGCGGACATCCGCATTTCGCCGGTGTGCCGGGCCATTGACTGGGAAGGAGAACTGGCCGTGGTCATGGGGCGGCGGGTCAAGGCCGTCAAGGCCGACCGGGCCCTCGAATACGTGGCCGGCTACACCATCGTGAACGACGTCTCGGAACGGGACCTGAAGATCTGGGACCGTTCCGAAAACCGGTCCGAGGACTCGTTCTTCGACTGGCTCAACGGCAAGTGGTACGACACCTTTGCCCCCATGGGGCCATGGCTGGTCACCTCCGAAGACATCCCCGACCCCCAGGCGCTGCAGCTCAGCACCTACGTCAACCAGGAACGCAAGCAGAACTGCAGCACCGCTCAGATGATCTTCCCGGTAGCCACAATCATCGAGTACCTGTCCGCCATGGTGACCCTGGAGCCCGGGGATGTCATCAGCACCGGCACGGTGGCAGGCGTGGGTGCTGTCAGCGGGCAGTACCTGCGGGCGGGAGACCGGGTCAGTGTGGAGATCAGTGAAATTGGCCGGCTCGAAAACCAGGTGGTGGACAGCCCCGATTAGGCGCGCCTTGCGGTCGGATCGGATTGGTGCAGGAGAAGAGCCGTGAACGACACCCCGTTGTCCCCGGACGACAGACTCGGAGCCTTCTGCCCGGACAGCCGGGCCTATCTGCAGGGGGTGGACGAGGGTCCCCTGGCCGGGCTGACTTTCGCCGCCAAGGACATCTTCGACGTCAAGGGCCACGTGACCGGCGGGGGCAACCCCGACTGGAAGGCCAGCCAGAGGGCCGCCGAAGCCAATGCCTGGGCAGTGGAGGTCCTGGTAGGAGCCGGGGCCACCATGGTGGGGAAGACCCACACCGATGAGTTGACCCGGGGCATTCTGGGCGTCAACGCCCACTACGGAACTCCTCTGAACCCCCAAGCGCCGGGGCGCGTTCCCGGGGGCTCCTCCAGCGGATCGGCGGCCGCGGTGGCGGGCGGCCTGGTCGATTTCGCCCTGGGCTCCGACACCGGCGGTTCGGTCCGGATTCCGGCCAGCTTCTGCGGCCTCTACGGGCTGCGACCCACCCACGGGCGCATTCCCCTGGACGGGATGCTGTTGCAGGCGCCCAGCTACGACACGGTGGGTTGGTTTACCCGGGACGCCGACCTGTTCGCCCGGGTGGGGTCGGTGCTGCTGGAGTCCCGGATCAACCCGGCCCGGCCGCGCCGCCTGGTAGTGGCGGAGGACGCCTTCGAGGTGGCTGACGAGTCGGTCCGGGAAGTCCTCGAGCCCCTGGTGGAGCGCCTGGCTTCCTTGATTGGCCTCTCCGGTCGGGAGCGGCTGGCCCCCACCAGCCTCTCGGACTGGGCCGCCGGGCAGCGGGTGCGGGCCAGCAGCGAGTCCTGGGAGGTGGTCAGGGAATGGATCGACCGCACGAACCCCAGGATGAGCTTCCAGGTGGCGGAGAGCTGCCTGGCCGGCAGAAGCCTGACCTCCGCGGAGGTGGCCGCCGCCTTGGCGGATCGGCAAGAGGTGATGTCCCGCATGAGGACGCTGCTGGCCGGGGATACGGTGGTCTGTCTGCCCACCGCTCCCACCACGGCTCCGCCCCGGTCGCAGACCCTGTCCGAGCGGCGCCCCCTGACCTCCCGCATTGTCCAGTTGACCTGCCCCGCCGGAACCATCGGGGCGCCTCAGATCAACCTGCCCTGGACCGAGGCGGAGGGGCTGCCGGTAGGGCTTTCCCTGCTGGGGGCTCCGGGATCGGACGAGTTGCTGATCGCCTTCGCCCGCGAAGCCGCCGAACTTCTACAGGTCGAATAGAACGGTCCCGCCAACACACCCCCGGCAGGCTCCAATCACCCGGGAGCGCGGGCGTCCCGCCCGCACATGGCTTGGCGCCGCGATCCCTGTCTCCCCCACTTCGATCAACCAGTCCACAGATCGGCCGCAAGACCGTAACGTTGCAATCGGCCGCATTCTAAACTTTCAAATAGCCGATACTAAACCTTGCAATCAGCCGCATTGCAAAGCGGAATTTCCTAGATTGACGTCGAAAAAATTCGAGTTGTTCCTTGATGAAGATTTTGTCGTATCGTTTCTTCCCGATGGTCTTTCCTCTGGTGAAAACTGTTTATAATCTCCTACAACAAGAGTCGAGGTTGACAGCGTATACCCACGCTGATGGAATGGTCAGTGAGCCGCCACATCTGATCGCATGAACCAGCCGTTTGTGACAACCTGAACGTGCTTGAAGCGATGTCCATTCAGGGTGTGCGCCCTGGCCGACTGTCAGACTGTGAGGAAACGAACGGGCAGATGGCTGCACAATTCACGTTGCCGTAAATTGATAAAATCCATCTAATGACGCCACAACACACCGCGCCGCCACGAATCGAGTACCTCAAGGTACGAAATTTTCGTGCGTTAAAAGACATTGAATTCAAATACTTGACGCCGATGACTGTACTTCTCGGCCCCAACGGAAGTGGCAAGTCAACGGTGTTCGATGTGTTCGCGTTCCTGGCGGAGTGTTTCGAGTCCGGGCTTCGCCGCGCCTGGGACCGGCGCGGGCGAGCCAAGGAACTCAAGACCCGCGACGCCGAGGACGCGGTAGCCATTGAAATCAAGTATCGCGAACGACCGAAGACTCCATTGATTACGTACCATCTTTCCATCGACGAGGAGAAAGGTGCGCCGTTCGTCGTTCGCGAGTCGCTGAGCTGGAAGCGAAAACGTTATGGTGCGCCGTTCCGTTTTCTTGACTTTCACCGCGGTCAGGGCGAGGCAACCAGCGGTGAGATTCCCGATGAAGACGATGAACGCGTGGACACACCGCTCAAATCACCTGACCTGTTGGCCGTGAATGCCCTGGGGCAGTTTCAGGAACACCCGCGCGTGGCGGCGCTTCGCGACTTCATCATGGGTTGGCACGTATCCTACCTCTCGGCCGAGAGCACTCGGAGCCAGCCTGAAGCAGGTCCGCACGAACATCTGACCAGATCTGGTGAGAATCTGGCTAACGTCATTCAATACTTGGATGAGCAGCATCCAAAGCGACTGGAACGCATCTTCGATACACTTCGAGCACGGGTGCCACTCATTGATCGCGTGTTGGCCGAAGCCATGCCGGACGGTCGCTTATTGCTACAGTTCAAGGACGCTCCCTTTAAGCATCCGGTGATGGCCCGTTTCGCCTCCGACGGCACGTTGAAGATGCTGGCCTACCTGGTGCTGCTATATGACCCGGACCCTCCGGCCTTCATTGGAATCGAAGAGCCGGAAAACTTTTTGCATCCGCGGCTGCTTTACGACTTGGCCGAGGAATGCCGGGAAGCCACCGCGCGGACGCAATTACTGGTCACGACGCACTCACCGTTCTTTCTCGACGCACTACGACCCAAGGAAGTGCGCATTCTATGGCGGAACACGGACGGTTACACGCAAACCCGGTGCACAAATGACGTGCCGGGCGTGTCCAAGTTCATCGAAGCCGGCGCGCAACTCGGCGACTTGTGGATGGAGAGGCATTTTGGCGAAGGCGACCCATTGACGGGTTAGGGCGTCCTGGAGATAAATCCACATTGGGAAAAGAAGTGACCGCGGCCCATCTCGAAGTGCTGACCGAAGAGCGCTCAATGGAGGCGTTTCTGCAAACTCTCTTGCCTCGCCTTTTGCCCACACCCTCGACTTTTGACATACATTCCTTTCGGGGGAAGGCTGATCTGTTGAGAAAGCTGCTGAAACGACTGCGCGGTTACGCCAGGTGGATGCCTGAACATTATCGGCTGGTGGTTGTAGTCGACCGCGACAACGATGATTGCAGAGAACTCAAAGAACAACTCGAAATCATCGCCCGTAATTCTGGATTAGTTGCTCGGTCACTGGCTGGCCGCGGTCAGTGGCAGGTCGTCAATCGCATTGCGATTGAGGAATTGGAGGCGTGGTATTTCGGTGACTGGGACGCCGTATGTCAGGCCTATCCACGTGTATCGCGGAACATTCCCGGTCGAGCTCTCTATCGGGACCCGGACGCGATTCGGGGCGGTACTTGGGAGGCATTCGAACGAGTCATGCAGAGGCGCGGCTATTTCAGCCAAGGACTGGGAAAGGTCAGCGCAGCCCGCGCCATCGCGAATCACATCGACCCGGAGCGTAACCGGTCGCCCAGCTTTGCGGCATTTCGCGATGCCCTTGCCGAGGCAACGGCGTGACCGAGTGGGAGAGGAAAGGGCGGTCGTCCCACGAGGGGGCCTGACCCTGAATGTTGATTTCGATCCTGTTATGGACCCTGGCGTTGCTGCTGGTGGCGGTGGGCGTGGCCGGGACGATCATGCCGGGGCTGCCGGGAACGGTACTGGTACTGGCCGGATTGGTGCTGGCTGCCTGGATAGACGGTTTCTCCCGCGTCGGGGCCCCAACGGTAGCCGTCCTGGTGGGCCTCACCCTGCTGGCCTACACGGCCGACCTTGTCGCCGGAGCGCTTGGGGCCAAGCGATCGGGCGCCAGTGCGCGGGCCGCCGCCGGAGCCGGGCTGGGTGCGCTGGTGGGATTGTTCTTCGGCATTGTCGGGGTGTTGATAGGCCCCTTCCTGGGGGCCGTGCTGGGTGAGCTGACCCTCCACGGCAACCTGGAAAGAGCCGGCCGGGCGGGTATCGGCACCTGGTTGGGAATGGTTGTGGGCACAGCCGTCAAGGTGTCGCTGGTCTTCATGATGATTACCGTCTTCTTGCTGGCCTGGTTCATCTGACGGGAGGAATGCTTTGGCGTCATCGCGGCCCCTCTTCGGAGGCCCCTGCTTTTTGGGGCGGGCATCGATGCGGGCCGAGTCTCAGGACTTGCGCTTCAGGGCGCGCCAGTCCAGTTGACGGGTCAGGTACATGGTGACGGCCAGTGCCAGGAAGAGCCCGAGGGTGCCGACCAGCAGGGCGTAGTCCTGATTGCGAAGCAGGATATAGAGGTACCCGTACAGGAGCCCCAGGATGACGGCTATCAGGGCCGCCCCGCGGGGCTTGCCCAACACCGACAGGCTGTAGCTGGCGAGCAATACCACGGTGGAAGCGCTGGCCAGGACATAGGCCGGGCCGAACCCCAGGTGCTCGGAAAGGGAGAGCACCAGCAGATAGAACAGGCACAGGCCCGCGCCCAGAAGCAGGTATTGCAGCGTGTGAATCCGTAACCCCGAGAGAACCTCGTAGAGCCAAAGGGTGATGAAGGTGAAAGCCAGGAACAGGATGGCGTACTTGACACTGCGATCGACCATCCGATAGGGGTCGACCGGTGTCGCCAGGGTCAGGCCGAACCGGGAGGGTGAAATCGATGGCGGGTCTGCTTGGGACGTCCACCTCTGAGGGTAGCCGCGTCCCAGGAAAGGAATGCTCCAGGTGGCCTCGAATCCCCCGTTCGTCACCGTGCGCTCGGTGGGGAGCCAGTTTCCCTGGAAGCTGGGATGGGGCCAGTTCGACTGGAGATCGACGGTAGTCTGATTGCCGAAGGGTGCAAAGAAAATCGCCTCGCTGCCGTTGAGCTCCAGCGGAAACTTGAACTCGAAGGTCGTTCCCTTCAACCGCTCCCGCAGGCTGGCCTGAATCCCGGGGTGGTTGCTGCTGGACTCGCCCGATCCGGGATGAAAGGGGAGGCTCTCGCCGTTCCAGGAAAGCACGGCTGCATTCTGGATGGCTCGCGCATCGGAGATATTCACCGAGAGGTGGGCGCGGTCCCAAAGGATATCCTCCGGCCGGACTCCCCATTCGCTGAAGTCGGGCGCGGCGAAGGCGCCCTCCAGTTCCAGGGCCAATCGATACACCGGAACCTCGTAGATGCCCCGATAGCGCAGCTTGGTTTCGGCCCTCCCGCTGACCGTGAGTGTCTCGGCCAGGAAGTGGCCATAGTTCACCTCGGTGCGGGTGGAGGGCTCGCCCTCGGAGGTTTGCTCGCTGCGGTGTTCCAGGTAGGGAACGACAATCCTGGGGCCGGCCAGCGACTGCTCCTTGCCCCATTTGGAAGTGACGTCCTTTGTCGCTTCCTGCTGTCTTGTGCGGCGCTCCGAGACCACGCCGTGAATCAGCAGGATGGGAATATGCAGCAGAAGCACCAGCAGCCCCAACAGGCAGGCGCGCCAGATCGGTGAGTTGAGAATAGCCTGCGGGCTGAGCAGGGATCGGGGCGTTTCAGTTGACATCGAGAGGCCTCCTCGGCAAGATACGGCTTAACATTCCAGGTTCAGGATGAGGCTGCAGTCAGCCCGGATAGAGATAATGGGGCGGGCCGCAACTTTCTGGGAGCAATCCCGGCCGACTTGATATAGAGTGGGCCACTCAATGGAAGTCGGCCAGGCTTTTTGGCGGTTGGTCGAGCTTGAATTCCGTCACGGGCGACAGGGACTCCGGAGATCCTTAAATGCCAAACGCACTCTTAGTTTACCCTGAATTTCCACCATCCTATTGGGGCGGCAAGTTTGCTCTGGAGTTTGTCGGCAAAAAAGCGGGCTTTCCCGCCCTGGGCCTGCTCACCATCGCCGGCATGTTTCCCTCCAGGTACGACCTCCGCGTGGTGGATCTGAACGTGACCACCCTGAAGGAATCGGATCTGCAGTGGGCCGACGTCGTGTTTACCTCCACCATGATCGTTCAACGAGATTCCCTGGACTCGGTGGTCGAACAGTGCAACCGGGCCGGTGTTCCGGTGGTGGCCGGAGGGCCTCACCCCACCACCTATCACGATGAGATTCAAGGAGTTGACCACTTTCTGCTGGACGAAGTCGAGGAAATCCTGCCCCAATTCCTGCAGGACCTGGAAAACGGCGCCGCCAAGGCCATCTATCGGGCGCCGGAAAAACCGGATGTGACCCGGACGCCGCCTCCGCGCTTCGACCTCGTCGACATGAAGGACTACTACTCGATGTGCCTGCAGTTTTCCCGGGGATGCCCCTTCGACTGCGAGTTCTGCGACATCACCAAGCTCTTCGGCCGAGTGCCGAGGACCAAGACGCCGCACCAGATGTTGGGTGAGTTCGACACCCTTTATGAGCTGGGTTGGCGGGGCAATGTCTTCCTGGTGGACGACAACTTCATCGGCAACAAGCGGGAGGCGCTGGAACTCCTGCCCGTGGTGGCCGAGTGGCAGAAGGAGCGCCGCTATCCCTTTGCCCTCTTCACCGAGGCCAGCGTCAACCTGGCCCGAAACGACGAATTGATGGAGGCCATGATCGAGGCCGGTTTCGATTGGGTGTTTCTGGGAATCGAGACTCCCAATCCCAAGGCTCTGATCAAGACCAAGAAGGCGCAGAACACCAGCAAGAAGCAGGAGGAAAACTATCTGCTGAGCGCCGTTCGCAAGATCCAGCAGAAAGGGATGGAGGTCAGCGGTGGATTCATCCTGGGCCTGGACGGAGACGACGAAGGGGTGTTCGACGCCCAGATCGACTTCATACAGGAGGCCGGCATTCCCATGGCCATGGTGGGGCTGTTGACGGCGCTGAAGGGCACCGACCTTTACGATCGGCTCAAGAGGGAAGACCGACTGCTGGAGGAGACCACCGGGACCAGTGTCAACGTCGTCCTCAACTACAAGCCCGAGATGGATCCCCAGACCCTGATCGAGGGATATCGACGGGTGCTGACCACCATTTACGACCCGACGCTGGAAAACTATTTCAGGCGCTGTCTGAACATGATGGAGCATGTCAAGCCCAGCCCCTATGTGTCCAAGCCGGTGGGCATGAACGAGGTGCGGGCCATAGGGAAATCGTTGCGCCGGCAGCTCTTCTCCAGGCAGGGACCGGCCTACCTCAAGTTCATCGCCAAGGTTGCCAGGGACCATCCCCGCATGCTCACCCAGGCCTTCCACCTGGCCGTCATGGGCTACCACTTCGAGAAGGTCACCAGTCAGCAGATCGAAATCCACGACTTCAAGGAGTTCCTGGAAGCCGAGTTGGATTCGTTCAAGGATGCGCTTTCGCACTCGGTTCGTTCCGGGGCACGGGAAGTGGAGGAACTCAGGGTCCAGGTGCAGGAACTGTTCTCCCGAGTCCATACCCGCTACGAGTCCCTGCACGACGACCTTCGCTATGGCGTCGAGGACGCGCTGGAGTCGTTCCGTTCCTCCGTGAACGCCCAGGTAGACCAGTTTGCGCGCCTGGCGGTGGCCGGCGCCTAGCCCGGCCGCACGCCTTCAATCCTCCCCACCGCATAAGGCTGCACCATTCGGCTCGACTTCTGCGACTCCTGACGGCCTTGGGCTGCCGGCGCCTCCTGGCTGGGAGCTCGGCGTCGGCCCCCCACCGCATCAGCCTTCGCCTGTAGCTTGGCCGGTGCGAACCCGTGACGGCGCACAAGATCTCGCCCTTGGCTCGCCTTGTGCGAACCCCCCACCGCAGAAGCCTTCGCCATTCGGCTCGGGCTTCTGCGACTCCCCCTCAAGGGGGGAGTGATTCTTGAGTTTCTTGAACGACGTTTTGTGGAATTGGGGAGCAGACGCCCTAAGACAATCGATTGAAAATCCTGTCTAACGACAGTGTCGTAGGTAAGGGGAGAGCCGCGTATGCGGCGGTTGGCGTGGGTTACTTGAGACAGGGTTTCGTAAGGGTCATCCTGATAGAGCAGCGTAGCTGCGGCCTCGTGTAGCCCCGGGCGGAAGCCCGGGGTCGTCTGAATTTCACGCCACCCTAGCCGCGTATGCGGCGAATTAAGAGTTGCGTCCCCGAACGCACAGTTCGCTACGGGCGAGAGCCCGGCGAAACTCCAATGAAAATCAAGGTCGAAGAGCTCCAGGCCTCCTTGCTGAGCTCGCCGCTGCCCCATCCGCTCCGGCGGCCGGTTCAGGGAGGCCAGGTCACCATCTACAAGCGCGATTGCCTGCTGGTTCGAGCCCGCGCCAATCAGGGGCAGGTGGGTTACGGGGTCGGGACCCCCTCTCCCAACGTGGCTCAGTTGATCAATCGAAACCTGCGGGCGGCCGTGGTGGGCCTCAACCCCGGAAACCTGGCCGGCCTGCGCAGGAAAGTGTTCCAGCGCCGCCCGCGGTACCCGGGCCTGGTGCAGGCCTTCGCCGCGGTGGAAATGGCTCTGCTGGACCTGCAGGGACGGATCGCGGGGTGTCCCCTGTCGGAGCTCCTGGGCGGGCGGGTACGCGGACGAATCGGAATCTATGCCAGCGGCGGGGTCTACCTCGACGGCGAGGAGAGTGTCCGGGAGGCGGGTTTGTGGGCCGGTTCGGGGTTCTCCGCCTGCAAGCTGGAACTGGGGAGGTCACCCCGGCAGGACTTGCAGACCGTCTGCGAATTGCGCCAAGCCTTTCCTCCGCCCTGGGGAATCATGGTGGACGCCAGGGCTTGGCGCGGCGAGCACTACGGGTTGGAGGAGACGGCGCGGCTGCTGCGGGAGATGGCTCCCAGCCGCCTCGAGTGGGTTGAAGAGCCGGCGGCCCAAGAGGATAGGGAGTCGCTTCGGCAGTTGCTGGAGGACTGTCGGATTCCCATTTCGGGAGGGGGCAGCGAGAACTCGCTGGAAGGATGGCGGGATCTGGCGGGAAGGGATTGGCTGGACGTCCTGCAGTTGGACGTGCTCCATCTTGGGGGGCTGGTCGACGGCCACCGGGTCTTGCGGGAGGTGCAGCCGCTTGGCCGCCGCGTGGCCATCGGACGGCTTTCGACTCCTCTGGAAGCAGCGGCCCTCGGCCAGTTGGCCAGTTGTTTCGGGGCCGACCTGGTGGGTTGGATGGAGTGGCCGCAATACTCCGGCGAAGGCAGGTCGGGCACCTATCCCTTTCGGCTGGCGGAGCAGATGCTTCACACTCCCCTCTGGATCGACAAGGGAGAGCTGATCGTTCCCGAAGCTCCGGGGCTGGGCGTCAAGATCAATGAGTCGGTGATCCGTCGATTCCCTTATCGCACCGGACCCTGCTCGAGTTTCCAGCCGACCGGTCCCTGACGACAGCCCCCGGTGTTTCGTGCAAGTGGAGAGTGGAGAGTGGAGAGTGAAGAGTTTCGGGAACAGGCAAGCGCCTTGTGACGTGGCCGGACTCTAATAACATCTGTGCCAAGATCAACAAGATGCTGAACGTGCCGATCACGAGACTCTTCACTCTCCACTAGCCACTCTTCACTGTTGTTTTTGCCAAGCCGAAAAGGGTTGGATTGCGTTTCCTTTCTCCTTATAATCCAGTCGCTAACCGGGAAGGATCTCAAAGAGGCAGGGACCGCTGATGAAAGTAACCATTCTGACCGTTTATTCCAGTGCCGGCGTCATCAATGATCTGGAGAAGCTGATCCAGCAACTGGCCAAGGAGGAGCCGGACATCTATACGGACCTCAACATGGACAATGAAGAGGGAACGTTCACGGCCGAGTGGTTTCATCCCGACCTGGGAGAGAAGAACCTGGACTACCGGGAGAAGCTCTACTGGAAGATTCGTGAATTCCTGCCCGAATCGCATCTGGCCATCATCGAGGATGAGGAGAGCGAGGAGATCATGACGGTTGGGGACCTGAGTTTCTTCAAGAACGTCATCAAGCGCGCCAGAGACCTGGAAGAGCTCGAAGAGATCCAGGAGCGGATCGAGCAGACCGAAATCGGCAATCCTCTTCTCCAGATCATCCTGAACAAGTCCTACGAGGCCAGGGTCAAGTCCCTGCAGCCGTCTGCCTGATCTTCCAATTGCGATCGGTTGCGTCTCTCCCCTTGCAGCCAGCTCACCGCCATTTGACATTGACATCCCGATCGCCCCGGCTATAATGAAGCGCTTTGGTTTTGAGGCACTTAAAGGCTTTTCCCGCCAGCAGGCCGGATTGGCGCAAAGCTGATGAACCCGTTGCAAATCGACGTCAGGGAATTGGAGCGGGGGCCGCGCTCACTCAAGGCCGGACTGTCCGCCCGCCAGTTGAATCTGGATGAAGGGCAGGTTCGCGTCTCCGGCGAGGTGGCGGTGCAATTAACGGCCGCAAGACAGTCTCAGGGTGGAGTGCGGGTGCAGGGCGAGTTGGGCGTTGAAATGGAATTGACCTGTGCCCGCTGTCTGGAGGCACTGTCCCGTCCTCTGACAGCCCATTTCAATCAGTACTATCAATCCAACGCCCACCATTCGCTGACCGGGGAGATCGCGCTGCAGAAGAAAGATCTGGAAGTGGGGTTCTTCACCGGCGACTTTATCGATGTGAGCGACATCGTTCGCGAGCAGATCCTCTTGAGCTTGCCGATGAAACCCCTTTGCCAGGAGGACTGCCGGGGTCTGTGTCCGGCCTGCGGGCGGAACAGAAACCGCGACCGTTGTCGTTGCGGACCGGTGGTCAGCGACCCTCGATTGGCCCCGCTGCTGAAGTTCAGGAACTGAGGGTCCATTCGATCCCGGGGAACCGTTATGCCGAATCCGAAACGCCGTCACTCCAAGTCCCGCCGCAACAAGAGACGGTCCCACGATTTTCTGACCGTGCGATCCACCTCGCAGTGTCCCGATTGCCACGAGACCAAGCTTCCCCATCGGGTCTGTCCGCGCTGCGGCTACTACCGCGGGCGCGAGGTGATTGAAGTGGGTGAGAAGTAGGTCCCGCTGGCTCCGGGCACGACCGATCCCGGGATCCGTCGGATCCGGCAACCCGCCGCACCTGTTTGCCGGCGCTCGCCGGCTTTCACCGGTTCCCGCGGCCCCCTCCCTGATCGTCTCTCATGAACCATCCTATCGCCTTCATTTTTCCCGGACAGGCTTCGCAATATCCGGGAATGGGCCGGGAATTGACCGACGCTTTCCCGGAAGCCAGGGCCGTCTTGTCGGAAGCCGACCGGGCGCTGGGATTCTCCATTGGACGGTTGTGCTTTGAAGGCAAGTCCGAAGAGCTGCAACTCACCGAGTTCGCCCAGCCGGCCATCCTGACGGTTTCAGTGGCGGCCCATGCCGTGTTGTCGGCTCGAGGGATCCGGCCCCGGTTCGTGGCCGGTCACAGCCTGGGAGAATACAGCGCCATCGTGGCCGCCGGCGGCCTCTCACTGGCCGATGCCGTCGCTACGGTCAGGAAGCGCGGCCAGTACATGCAGGAGGCCGTCCCGGTGGGTCAGGGCGCGATGGCCGCTCTGCTGGGGATGCCTCTGGATTCGGTGGAGTCCCTTTGCCGGGAAGCAGCTCAGGGGCAGGTGCTGTCGGCTGCAAACCTCAACTCTCCGGTTCAGATCGTGATTGCCGGTGATGCCGCGGCGGTTGGGCGAGCCATTGAACTGGCGCCTCAACGGGGAGCCAGGAGGGCCATTCCCCTGCCGGTCAGCGCTCCCTTCCATTGCGCCTTGATGCAACCGGCCCGGGACCGCCTGCAAAAGGACCTGGGTCAACTGCAGTTTCGGGATCTTCAGTGTCCCCTGGTGACCAACTGCGAGGCCGCCGCAATCCAGCGGGGGAGCGAGGTGGCCGGGGCGCTGCTTCGTCAGGTCTGCGCTCCGGTTCGCTGGAGCGAGACCATTCAGCTCCTGAGGGATCGAGGGGTGCGCAGATTCGTGGAGGTAGGGCCGGGCCGGGTGTTGTCGGGCCTGGTCCGCCAAACCGACCGGTCGCTGCAGGTTCTCAACGTGGAAGACGTCCGCAGCCTTGACAAGACCCTGGCTGCCATGGGAGCCGATGCCCGATGAGCAACGCCCCGGCATCATGCCGCCTGGCGGATCATCCGAGGATGACATGGGGGACTTGGATGGCCTATCGGGACCAGGGAAAGGTTCCGGTTCCCCTCGGCGTCTTGCTTCGTGTGTCTTCGAGGTCCTTCGTGTCCCTTCGTGGATAACTCTTTTTACCCCGTCGCATGCAGGACGAAACCGGTTGTTTCAGTAAGGAGGTTCGATGTCGCTTCAAGCCAAGATTGCCTTTGTCACCGGCGGATCTCGGGGGATCGGAAGGGCCTGTGCCCTGGTTCTGGCCGAGGCTGGCGCCGATGTGGCCGTGGGTGGAAGGGATGAGGCCCGGCTGAGCGCGGTGGCCGCCGAAATCGAAGGGTTGGGGCGGAGGGCACTGCCGGTTTCGGTGGACCTGACGCAACCGGATCAGATCAAAACGGCTTTCGAGCAGGTCATGAGCGCCTTCGGCCGGCTGGATATCCTGGTGAACAACGCCGGGGTCACCCGGGACGGACTGCTGCTGCGGATGAAGCCGAAGGATTGGTCGGAAGTGCTGCAGACCAATCTGACCGCCACCTTTCTGTGCACCCAGGCCGCGGTCAAGATCATGTTGAGGCAGCGATACGGTCGAATCGTGAACCTCTCTTCGGTGGTGGGATTGACGGGCAATGCCGGTCAATCCAACTACGTGGCCTCGAAGGCGGGGATCATCGGCTTGACCAAGACGGTGGCTCAGGAGGTGGCCAAACGGAACATTACGGTCAACGCGGTGGCCCCGGGCTTCGTGGACACCGCCATGACCCAGGCGCTCCCCGAGTCTGCCAGAGCCAAGCTGCTGGAACGAATCCCGATGGGCAGGGTCGGACTGGATCGGGAAATCGCCTTGGGCGTCAGGTTCCTGGCCTCGGATGAGGCCGGCTATGTGACCGGCCAGGTGCTGCACATCAATGGAGGGTTGTACATGTAGAGTCCCGGTTTCGGGACCCGGGGCAGGCCGGTTCCGGGGGGGTGGCGCCCCCAATGGTTCGCTTGCCTTTTTCGAACGCTGATGGCAACATGAGCCTTTTTTGCGGCGGGGCCGAGAGTGGTGGCGCCTCTTGGCCGACACGGCCTTGCGGTCTCCGAGCCGGCAACAACGCAAAAGGCTTGGGCGTCATTTGGCAGACAATATTTGAATCCGATTTCAATCGAGGAGGATATGGGGATGGCTGATTCGGGCGTGGAGGAAAAGGTCAAGCAGATCATCGTGGAGCAACTGGGAGTCGACGAATCGGAAGTGACCTCGACGGCTTCCTTTGTGGACGACTTGGGTGCGGATTCCCTCGATACGGTGGAGCTGGTCATGGCATTCGAGGAGGGTTTCGATATCGAGATTCCCGACGAGGATGCAGAGAAGATCCAGACGGTCAAGGACGCGATTGCCTACGTGGAGACCCACGCCAAGGGCTGATTCGGCAGTTGCGTTGCTGTACGACCGCAGGACTGTCCCGGTTGAGGGAAGGTGGCCAGGCAACCGGTTCGGTAGCGGGAGGATGGGGTGTTGAAACGGAGAGTGGCAGTCACCGGTATCGGCGTGGTGTCCGCGCTGGCCATAGGAACCCGGGGAAACTGGGAGGCCCTGGTGGCGGGAGAAGCCGGTATCAAGCCCATCACCCGCTTCGATACGGGCCCCTTTGCCGTCAAGATCGCGGGAGAGGTCAAGGGATTCGATCCGCTGAACTGGATCACCAAAAAAGACGTCAAGAAGATGGATCCCTTCATCCAGTACGCGGTGGCGGCCTCCGATTTCGCCATGGAGTCGTCGGGACTGAAGGTGACGCCGGAGCTGGCGACCCGATTCGGGGTGCATGTCGGATCGGGGATCGGAGGCTTCTCCACCATTGAGCGCGAACACAGCGCGCTTCTGCGAGGCGGGCCCAAGCGAATCTCTCCTTTTTTCATTCCCTCGTCCATTATCAATCTGGCAGCCGGACAGCTCTCCATCCGGTTCGGGGCCAAGGGTCCCAACACCGCCACCTGCACTGCCTGCTCCTCGGGGTCCCATGCCATAGGAGACTCGTTCAGGATCATTGCCAGAGGGGAAGCCGACGCCATGCTCTGCGGCGGATCGGAAGCCGCCATTACCCCCATGAGCGTGGGCGGATTCGCTTCCATGCGGGCGCTGTCCACCCGGAACCAAGAACCGGAAAAAGCCTGCCGTCCATTCGACCGGGACCGGGATGGGTTCGTCATCGGAGAAGGGGCGGGAATCCTGGTGCTGGAAGAGATGCAGCGGGCCGAGCGCCGCGGCGCCACCATCTACGCCGAGATTGTGGGTTACGGCATGTCCGGGGATGCCTATCACATCACCCAGCCCTCCGGAGACGGCCAAGGGGCGTGCCAGGTCATGACCAACGCGGTTCAGGATGCCGGCATTCAGCCGGAGCAGGTCGACTACATCAACGCTCACGGCACTTCCACACCCTTCAACGACCGGCTGGAGACCAAGGCTATCAAGCTCGCCTTCGGCCGGCACGCTCACCGGATGCTGGTGAGTTCCACCAAGTCCATGACCGGCCACCTGCTGGGAGCGGCCGGCGGCCTGGAGGGGGCCATTTCGGTTCTGGCTCTCCACCATCAAACCGCTCCACCGACCATCAACTACGAATACCCCGACCCCGAGTGCGACCTGGACTATGTGCCCAACCAGGCGCGCAAACAGCCGCTGGAGTATGCGCTCTCGAACTCCTTCGGCTTCGGGGGCACCAACGCCACCCTCCTGTTCCGCCGTTACCAGGGATAGCAAGACGCCTAGCCCGCATTGAGGGCGGCATCAAGGCCGCCATAGCGTTAGGCGGCGGTGCCATCGCTTCCTTACCCCTGTTCCCGTGGCACGGCTCCGCACCTGCCGGCTCATCATTGGCGAGCCGGGATATAGGCGCCGTCGCCGGTTCTCTCACCGGGAGCCCCGCCGTCGTTGACCACCCCGTAGGCCAGGTAGGGATTGGCGCTGGTTCCCATGGTCTTGCGGATCCGGATGTAGCCCTGGGTGGTTCCCGGGGCGTGCTTCAGGACCTGGTTGATCTGCTTGAAACCCTTGGCCGGGACTACCAGCTTGTCTTCCTCCGCCATGGTTACCGTCTTGCTCAGCGTGGCCGTCTCCCCGTCGTAGATGTCGATCTCGAAGACGATGTCCTGGTCATCCACCTCTCCCGTATTGATCAGGGCCAGGTTGCTGCGGTTCTCCTCGTTCCGCTGCAGCCCGTCCACCCAGGCGTCGCCGGTGAAACCCATCCCCTGGGGCACCGCCGTGTAGAAGACGCCGTACTGTCCCCTGGTCAGGTCTTCCGCATCCGCCTGCGCCACCACCCGGGCTCCGATCACCACCCCGCTCAGGTCTCCCGCCACCGGAGTGGCGATCAGGGGCGCAACCAGGCCCACGGGCACCTCGAGTTGGAACAGCAGGCGCGCCGTTTGGATCGCATTCGGAATGATGTGCTGCTCACCGGGGGCCACTGGCACGGTAAAGCCGGCCGAGTTATCCTCCGTCTCGATTTTTTCGTCCACGACGCGGAACGCCACGAACTTTGGCTGGTCCGAGAAGTTGGTCAGCGTCAGTTCGGTGGTGAAGGCTCCACTCTCCACCAGGGCCGGCAGAGTCTGGCTCATGGCGCCCGCCAGCGAGCCGGCGCTCACCGGAAAGACAAAGGAGCCGTCCGAGTTGGCGTTGTCGTTGATGACCCCGTAGGCGTAGAAGGGAGCCATGCCCTCCACCCGCTCCACCTTGACGTAGCCCCCGAAAACAGGATCGGTCTTGCCGGCGTTCTTCAGCACCTCATTGGCCTGGAAGAACGCTCCCGGTCCCAGCCTGCCTTCCCACGCCACCTGGCCGCCGGGATCGGTCGGATTGCCGGAAAAGGCCGTGATCCTCAAGGTGATCGAGCCGTCCGACCCCATGTTCTGAACGGCCACGTTGGAACGGTCCTCCTGGGTATCGCGCAGCCCGCACAGGTAGACGATTTCGTCGTGGAATCCCTCGTTTTCGGGAACCCCCGGATAGGCCAGTCCGGCGCGCCCTTCGGGGACGGCCGTCGGGGTGGTGGTCCGCACCACCACGCCGGTATCGGAAGACCCCGATACATCCACCCGCAAGGTCCCGACCCGGTTGCCTGTTGCGGGAATGGGAACGTTGAGGCCCCTCAAATACTCGATGGCGTTGGAGGCGATCATCTGCTGGTGGGGGCCGAGCATGTCGGTGGCGCTGCCGCTTCCCCCGCCCTGCTCGGCCGTATAGGTGAAGTTGAGCATGGCCGCCTCGGAGCC
>JAJECY010000178.1 GCA_022821775.1 Acidobacteriota bacterium | reverse complement strand
CATAAGACTATACACGGACACAACACCTTTTATATACATGGCAACACTTATACATCCTGACATAGCCTCTCCAGACAGATATGTCTCATAAATACAGGTACTTACCTAATACTTGATCGTTTTTTGTTCGGTGAAGTTCCGTTTAGGAACCGGTCCCGGGCCTGGGAATGGTCCACCACGGGATAGGGATAATCCTGTCCCAGCCGGACACCCGCTGCCTCGAGGATGCGGGCGGGGGCCGCCCAGGGGCGGTGAATATAACGGTTGGGCAGCCGGTCCAACCGGGGGAGCCATCGTCTCACATAGCCTCCTGACGGGTCGAATCGATCTCCCTGGAGGACGGGATTGAACACCCGGAACCAGGGTTGGGCGTCGCAGCCGCAGCCTGCCGACCACTGCCATCCCAGGTTGTTCTGGGCCGGGTCGCCGTCCGCCAGGTACTTCATGTAGTGGGCCTCGCCCCGCCGATAGTCGATGAGCAGCTGCTTGGTCAGAAAGCTGGCCGATACCATCCGCGCCCGGTTGGAAACCCAGCCTTCCCGCAGCAACTGCAGGGCCGAGGCGTCCACCAGGGGGAAGCCGGTGCGGCCTTCGGTCCAGGCGGTCCAGAGTTTTTCGTCAAATTCCCAGGGGAAGTCAAGGAAGTCGTTCCGGAAGGGACGCTCCAGCACCTCCGGGCGGTCCCACAGGGTGTGGTAGCCGAATTCCCGCCACAGGAGCTGATCCCTGAATGCGGTGCCCGAGGGGGTGTCCCGAAGGTGGTACCATGACCGGTCCCAGACCTCCCGCGCCGAAACGGTTCCGAACTTGAGATCCGCCGAGAGGTGGCTGGTCACCCCCACGTCCACGCGGTGGCGGAGATTCTCGTAGAGTCTGGCCGAGCCGGCGAAAAACGACCGCAGGCGCTTGCGGCCGGCTTGCTCTCCCCCTTCGACCACCCTCGAGTTTAGTTCGAGTCCGATGTCGGAGTAATCCGGCACCCCGCCGGTCCATAGGCCGAGGCCGGCAGGCAACGGGGGCAGGCTCTCGGGAGCGGTGCGCGCCCAGCCGACGAATGCTTTTTTCAGGAAAGCCCGTTTGAAGGCTGTGAAAACCGAAAAGGGCCGGCCGGCCCGGGTCCGAATGCTCCCCGGTGGCGCCAGAGTTTCGCCTTCGAAAAGCCCGAGGGGAACCTCCAGAGCGCGGGCTACCTCGTCGTCCCGAGCGCGCCCGCCGGGTTCGGAGGCCCGATGGGCCCAGACGCGGTCGACCTTCCACTGAGCGGCCACTCTCGGCAGCGCCGACGTACTCGGTCCTTCCAGCAGAACCAGCCCGCTGCCCCGCCGCGACAGACCTTCCTGAAGCCCCGCCAGCGATTCCAGCAGGAACTGCATCCGATGGGGCGCACGGCGGGCCCGACCCGGCCCGAAGAACCGCGGTTCGAGAACGAACAGGGGGATCACCTCCCCCTCGGCGGCCGCTCTCGCAAGGGGCTCGTGATCCCCGACCCGCAGGTCTTTTCCCCGAAACCAGACGATGGTGCGCAACCGTGGCCTCCTACTTTCCGAATAGCTGCCCACATAATAGACAACCCTTTTTGTGTTTTTGTGCCTTTTGTGGCCATTCCCGCAAACGATCCCGCTGCCGAATTCTGCAAACACCTCAACTCTTCAATCCGTTTATTGGCGTTCATTTTATTGGTGTTCATTCGTGTCCATTCGTGGTTCGCCTTTCCCCTTTGTGGATATCTTTTTTGGAATTTGATTCCCCTTTGGCAGATCCCTCTTGAGTCTCCTCCGACCCCTTCGTGTGACTTCGTGGATAACTCTTTTTCCGTCCCTCGACCGTGGATAGCTTGTGTGGTAGGCTGATCTGCCATTTTGCGATTGCAGGAAATTTGCGGGCGAGGACCTGTTGCGGCTTTGGACACCCAGGACCCTGCCGGGCGCACCTTCGAAAGTGCGGCCAGGGCTCGCCGCACTTGCGGTTACGCCTTTGGTGGATCGGCCTGCAGCCTATCCTTAATCCCCCCATGAATCGATCCGAACTTTCGAGCGCTTTTCAGACGGTCCGGCAAACCACCCGGGATCTCTGCCAACCCCTCTGCACCGAGGACTACGTGATTCAGTCCATGCCCGATGTCAGTCCTCCCAAGTGGCACCTGGGTCACACCACCTGGTTCTTCGAGCGCATGATACTGGAAGAATTTACCGACAACTATCGGGCCTGTCATCCCCGCTATTACTTCGTCTTCAATTCCTACTACCAGAGCTTTGGACAGCGCGTGGCCCGGGACATTCGAGGGACCCTGTCCCGGCCGACGGTGGAGGAGGTCTATGCCTACCGCGCCGAGGTCGACGAGAAGCTGGTGGGCTTGATCGGTGAGCTGGAGCAGGGTCGTTATGCCGAGTTCGCGGACCTGGTGGAGCTGGGGTTGCACCACGAACAGCAGCATCAGGAGCTGCTGGTCACCGATGTCAAGCACATCCTGGCGAGCAATCCCTTGAGGCCGACCTATCGGGCCTGTGACGGGGATGGAACCCGACGCGCCAGCGAGCCCTCCGTGCCGACGTTTCACGAGTTCGAAGCCGGGATGTTCGAGATGGGGGCTCCCGACCGGGGATTCGCCTGGGACAACGAGCGGCCCCTTCACAAGACCTGGATTTCCGACTACGGGCTGATGGATCGCCCGGTGACTTGCGGGGAGTATCTCGATTTCATCAAGGACGGCGGGTACATGGAACCTTTGCTGTGGCTCTCCGATGGTTGGGACGCCGTCATCGAGAACGGATGGCGGTCGCCCCTCTACTGGGACCGGCGTGACGGCGATTGGGAGATCGTCACCCTCAGAGGATCCCGCCCTCTGGATCCGGAAGAGCCGGTAGCCCACGTCAGCTTCTATGAAGCGGACGCCTATGCCCGTTGGGAGAACAGGCGCTTGCCGACCGAGGCGGAATGGGAAAGGGCCGCCCGGCAGCAGGGGAATCCGCTGCGGGGCAACTTTCTGGAGAACGGCCGCTTCCATCCGGCGCCCGGGGGGTGCGGGTCCCGAGGGGAGCAGCCCGGCGTGCGGCAACTGTTCGGGGACGTCTGGGAATGGACGGGAAGCGCCTATCTGCCCTATCCCGGATACCGGCAGGATCGGGGTCCGCTCGGCGAGTACAACGGAAAGTTCATGAGCAACCAGATGGTTCTCAGAGGCGGGTCCTGCGCCACGCCCAGGACTCACATTCGCCCAAGCTACCGCAACTTCTTTCATTGCGACAAGCGCTGGCAGTTCACGGGCATTCGACTGGCAAACGATCTGAGGTAAAGGAGACGACCGTGCCGGTTAGCGTCAAGATTCTGGGCGCGAAGGACTACGCCGACTCCTTCGACGAGAGGGAGGCCTTTGCCCTGGACGTCCTGTCGGGCCTCTCGGCGGCGCGCAAGTCCATCCCCTCCAAGTATTTCTATGACCGGCACGGCAGTGAGCTATTCCGCCGGATCACCCGGCTGCCGGAGTACTACCTGACCGGGTGCGAGCTGGAGATCCTGGAGAGCCGGTGGGAGAGGATCGCCGCCTGTGTGGCGGGGCAGCCCTTCAACCTGGTGGAGCTCGGCCCCGGACTCAGCCGGAAGACCATGCTATTCCTGGAACGGTTCAGGGAATCCGGGCTGGATTTTCAGTACGTGCCCATCGACATCTCGGCATCGTCCATGGATGGGCTGGTCGACTCGGTCGACGCCCGGTTCCCCGACCTGCACACCCAGGGGCTGGTGGGAGACTACTTCCATGGCCTGAAGTGGTTGAACCACCGCTACCGGCGGCGCAACCTGGTGCTTTTTCTGGGGTCCTCCATCGGCAATTTCACGCGGGAAGAGTCCTGTTTCTTTCTGCGCAGCGCCTGGAAGTGCCTGAATCACAACGATCTGATGCTGATAGGCTTCGACCTCAAGAAGGACATTGACGTCCTGCTGCGGGCCTACAACGACTCCCTGGGACTGACCAGCCGGTTCAACCTGAACCTGCTGGAGCGCATCAACCGCGAGCTGGAGGGGCGCTTCGACGTGGCCAAGTTTCGCCACTTCGGCACCTACGATGTCTTCTCCAGCTCCATGGAGAGCTACCTGGTCAGCCAGGAGCGGCAGTCGGTCTTCATCGGGCAGATCGGCCGCTCCTTTGCCTTTGAAGCCTGGGAACCGATCCACACCGAGCATTCCTGCAAGTACTCGATTTCGGATATCGAATGGTTCGCCCGGCAGTCCGGGTTCAAGGTCCAGGAACACCTGTTCGATTCCTGCCGTTTCTTCACCGATTCCATCTGGAGCGTGGATAAGGCGGAATCGGTTCGGCCTGGGGCTGAGGGGGAAGCCGTGGCCCAGCCCCTCGGATCCGAGCGCCGACTGTGAGCCTCCACGGATTTATTCGGTGGGGAAGATCCGCGGCAGCAGCGCCAGTGTCGGCAGGCAGGTTACTGGAGCGAACCGATCGGAAACGGGGGCGCAGGCTCATGAGCCGGAGTGGAACCGTCACCCTCAAGGACGGCCGGCAGATGGAGGTGGTCCAACACACCTATCCCATCCCGCCCGCCGACCGCATGGGCATCATCGAGCTTCTTCAGCGGGAGTGGGCCCGGACCGACGTGGACTGGCTTCAGTCCATGCGGGGCGCGTACAGCCAAACCTTGCGAACGCGGGTGGCTCTGGCAAGAGTTGAGGGCGATGCGGTGGGGACGGCCTCGATTGCCTTTGCCTGCGAGCGGCCCCGGATCGGGGTGGTTGAGGACGTGATGACCCGGGAGGACTTCCGGGGGTTGGGCATTGCCGCCACCCTGACCGAGGGGCTGGTTCGACAGGCCTGGGAAGCAGGGTGCCGGGTCGTCTACCTGGGCAATTCGCCCCGGCAGGTTTCGGTCTACGAGAAGATAGGGTTCCGGCGACTGTTCGGAGCTGTCATGCGCAGGCCGGCTCCGGGTGACGCCGAGCCCGAAAGGGATTTCTTCGCTCCCGGCCAGCAGACCTCCGTCCGCCCGGCCAACTGGGGCGACCTGCCCGGGGTCGCCTGCCTGATGGCCCAGCCGATGAGGAGTCTCTGCCTGGACTTTCTCCGTGGCTTGGTATCACCGAAGTACGCACCGCCTCTGCGCTGCGTGTCGAACTTCACCTCGCTCTGGTACGGCGTGGAGGCGATGGGCGGCTCCATGCTCACCCTGGCCGGAGAAGATCCCCACCGGGTGCTGGGCCTGGGCTCCATCACGCCGGGTCCGGCTCCCCTGCGAGGCCACAGCGCCGTGATCGACGCCCTGGCCCATGACCACTACGCCCAGGGTGAAAGAGATTTGCTGGACCGGTTGGTGGAAACCGCCCGGCAGAATGGCATTAGGCTGGTTCAGGCCTACGCCGCCGCCACCGACAGCGCCAAAGTCGAGCATTTCCGGGCTGTCGGCCTCACACCGGTGGCGACGCTGCCGGAGGCGATTCGACTCGACAGCCGGGCGGTGGACGTGACCCTGCTGCAGGGCCGCCTGAGTTGAGAGGCGGGAAGCCGCTGGCGAGGCAGTGGAGAGTGGAGAGTGAAGAGTGAAGAGTTGTTGAATAGATACGCAAAGCCTCCTGTTGATCTCGGCGTCTCACTTCGTGTGTCTTCGTGGATAACTCTTTTTTCTGTTGTTTCAGGACAAGCCGAGCCCGATGATGGAACGCATTGACGACGTCGATCAGCTCGAAGACCTGCTGAGTGAACCGACCGACGAGGTCATCAGCAGCCTGGGCCGGCTGCCGGGGGATATCATGGTCCTGGGAGCGGGGGGGAAGATGGGACCGACCCTGTCCCGCATGGCCGGCCGGGCCCTGGAAGCGAGCTCGAGTCCCGGACGGGTGATTGCCGTCTCCCGCTTCTCGAACGAAAGAGAGCGGGAACGGCTGCAATCGCACGGGGTCGAGACCATCGTCTGCGACCTGCTGGACCCACAGGGGCTGGAGGGACTGCCCGATTGTCCCACCGTGATCTTCATGGCCGGCATGAAGTTCGGCTCCACCGGAAACGAGGCCCGCACCTGGGCGGTCAACACCTATCTGCCGGCGATGGTCTGCCGGCGGTTCGCCAGAAGCAGGATCGTGGCCTTCTCTACCGGCAACGTCTACCCCATGACCCCGGTTTCCGGCGGCGGCTCCGGCGAGCAGGACCCTCCCGGGCCGGAAGGCGAATATGCCATGAGCTGCCTGGGCAGGGAGAGGATGTTCGAGTATTTCAGCCGGACCCGGGGGACCCGGGTGTCGCTGCTGCGGCTCAACTATGCCTGTGAGCTGCGCTACGGAGTCCTGGTCGACCTGGCCCGCAAGGTCTGGGAGCGGCGGCCCATCGACCTGACCATGGGCCATGTGAACGTGATCTGGCAGGGCGACGCCAACGCCATGGCCCTGCGGGCCGTCGAGCACTGCGCCGCCCCGCCGTTCGTGGTCAACATCGCCGGGCCCGAGCGCCTGTCGGTTCGCCGGATCTGCCGGGAGCTGGGACGGCTGATGAACCGCCCACTCAACCTGGTGGGAGAGGAAGCCGCCGACGCCCTGCTGAGCGACGGGAGCCGCGGCCATGAGCGGCTCGGCAGGCCCCGGGTGGCCATCGAACGGCTTTTGGGCTGGATCGCCGACTGGGTGATGCGCGGCGGCCCTAGCCTCGACAAGCCCACCCATTTCCAGGTGCGTGACGGCCGATTCTAGCTCGCCTTTCAGGAGGTAGCCGTGTTGAGTCAACCCTTGCAGTCCCAGCTTTCCAGGGGAGTGGTCATCCCCGCCCATCCCCTGGCCCTGACGGCCGGCCGCAAGCTGGACGAGCGGCGGCAGCGGGCCTTGTCCCGCTATTACATCGCGGCCGGTTCGGGAGGCCTGGCCCTGGGCGTTCACATGACCCAGTTCTCCATTCGGGATCCCGGGCATGACCTGTTTCGACCCGTTCTGGAGCTGACCCGGGAAGAAATGGACCGGGCCGACGCCAACCGGCCGGAACCCCTGCTGAGGATCGCCGGCATCTGCGGCCCCACTTCTCAGGCGGTGGCCGAGGCGGGACTCATTCGAGAGCTGGGATATCATGCCGGTCTTCTGAACCTGGCCGCGCTGAGCGAGGCCGGCGACCGGGAGTTGCTGGACCACTGCCGGGAGGTGGCCCGCGTCACCCCGGTGTTCGGCTTCTACCTGCAGTCGACCATCGGCGGCCGGGAGCTGTCCTACGGGTTCTGGCGTCGCTTCGTGGAGCTTCCGGAGGTGGTCGCCATCAAGCTGGCTCCCTTCAACCGCTACCACACGCTGGATGTGCTGCGCGCCGTGGCGGAGGCGGGACGGGAGGACATCGCCCTCTATACCGGGAACGACGACAACATCGTGATGGACCTCATCACTCCCCACCGCTTTCGGATCGGGGGGCGGGAAGTGGAGCTTCGGATCGTCGGGGGATTGCTGGGGCATTGGGCCGTGTGGACCCGGCGGGCGGTCGAGATCCTGGAGGAGTGCCACGGCTACCGGAGCGGCGACGGGACGCTGCCGGAATCGGTGCTGAGGCTGGCCATCGAGGTGACCGACAGCAATGCGGCCTTTTTCGACGCCGCCAATGATTTTCGGGGCTGCGTCCCGGGGTTGCACGAAGTGCTGCGCCGCCAGGGCCTGCTGGAGGGCACCTGGTGCCTGGATCCGGAAGAGACCCTGGGGCCGGGGCAACTGGAGGAGATCGACCGCGTCTACCGGGCCTATCCCCATCTCAACGACGACGATTTTGTGCAGGAGCACCGGGACGAGTGGCTGCGATGAGGTTGGACGCCTGGCGACTGGCGGTATTCAGGCAAGCCGGGCCCCCGCCCCCACGACGGGCGGATCATTCGAGAGGGAAACAGGGGACCCGAATGGCGTATCGGGAGCACGGAAACGTCCCGGTTCCCTTCGGTGTCTCACTTCGTGTGTCTTGGTCGTCCTTCGTGTGTCTTCGTGGATAACTCTTTTCACTCCGTCGCATGCAGCGCCAAACCGGGTTGTTTCAGGTAGGGAGCGGAGTTCCCTGCATGGAGCCGGGCAGGTCGTAGCCGCCCAGGCGGAGCAGCGTCGGCGCCATGTCCAGCAGGTGGGCTCCCCGGACTTCTCCGCGCCGCGAGAGTCCGGGGGCATTGAGGATGAAGGCGCCGTGTTGGGCGTGGTTGCAGCCGTCGGGACCGGTGTCGTTCTCCTGCACGTGCAGTTCCGGCCGACCTACCGATCCGATGGAGCGCCAGGCCAGCCCGCCGAAGTGGGCGATGAGGTCGGGGGCCACCTTGCGGACCGAGCGATAGATCCGCTCGGGCTTGAAGACCCGGGTGCCCATGGGACGGCCTAGGTCGTCCGGGAGGGCTTCCAGCCTGGCGGCCACCTCGTCGCGGAAAGACTCATAGTCCCCGGGGGCAATGGTCCCGCGAGGCTCCCGGCCCTGGACGTTCAGGAAGACCCGGGCATAGTAGCCCCCCTCGCTCCAGACCCGGGTCCGGTCCCAGTCGACCGCCAGTTGGCCGAAGGGCGTTGTCTCAGCGGGATAGCGATTCAAGGCCAGCCAGCCCTGGCGGATGAGCCACTCGTTGACGCAGAACCCGCCGTCCAGTGGCTTGGCTCCGTGGTCCGAGACCACCAGGACGATCGTCTCCTCATCCAGCAACTCCAGCAGTTCCCCCACCTTGGCGTCCAGCAATCGATAGTAGTCGCCGACCACCTCACTGTAGGGGTTGTCCGCCTCAAAGAGCCGGTGGCGGGGGTCGTGGTACTGCCAGAAGCCGTGGTGGATCCGGTCCAGGCCGATCTCCACGAACTGGAAGTAGTCCCACTTGGAGCGGGTCAGGAAGTGGCGAACCACTTCGAAGTGCTTGTGGGTCATGGAGTGGATCTGCTGCTTCAACCAGTCCTTGCGGTGGGTGCGAAACCCCTTCACGTCGACCGGGTAGTCGCCGACCAACTGGGCAATGCGCTCCTGGATGAGGGCCGGATGGGTGTAACGGCTGCGCCGGGTGTCGGGAGTCAGGAAACACCCGACGCTTATGCCGTCCACTCTCCTGGCGGGGTAGGACGGGGGCACGCCGATGATGTTCGTGCGCCCCCCCTGCCGGGACACCTGGTCCCAGATGGCCGGCTCCAGGATGGACCGGGAATTGGCGAAGCGCAGCCCCTCGTAGGAATGGTCAGCCCGGTTGCGGAAGCCGTAGACGCCCAGCGAGCCGGGGTCCTGGCTGGTGGCCAGGCACATCCAGGCGGGAACGGTGATGGGAGGGATCACGCTCTCCAGCCTGCCGTAGCAGCCGCCGGCCATGAGCCGGCGAAAGTGGGTCAGTCTCTCGTCGCCGAAAAGAATCTCCGGTGCCGCGCAGTCGAGCCCGATCACCAGGATCTTGGTCATGGGGGAGAAACTCCTAGATTTGAACCCGGAGAAGCCGCTTGAAGGCCAGCGCGGTAAGCGTGGAGACGATCAGCAGGAAGACCACCCAGTGAGTTTCCCATCCCAACAGGTTGATCCTGCGGGCGGGATAATTCACCGAGATGCGTTGTGCGAAGGAGTCCGGCGGCAGCGGCGGCTCTCCCGGGTGCTGCAGGAGGTCCCAGAAATCCTGGGCCGGAGTGACCGCCGAGATTCGCGCCATTCCCTGGCCGGAGGTGATGATCTCCTTCTGCACCTGCCGGCTCTCGAACTGGAAAGTTAGCAGGTGGGTTCCCTGTCTCCGGGGTCGGACGCTCCAGTTCACCTCGCCGGCCTGGGGGATGCGCAGGGGTCTCCCCACCAGTTCCAGGCCGTCGCCGATCTTCAGTTGCACCTTGGAGAGATCGCGCTGCCCTCCCGCCAGCTTCAGAGCCACCAGGACCGTCTGCTCCGGTTTGAGGGGCTGGTATCCGTACCACTGGTTGAACTGGACCAGCAACAGGGCGAGCGGGACCAGCATCAGCAACAGAGGCCGGGCCGCATACTTCAAGTAGATCAGGTTGGCCAGCAGCAGGCGGGACAGAGAGGACCACTGGATGCCCAGGCTGTGCTGAAACAGGCGGAACTCCAACAGGTGGGCCGCCATTCGCCGGCGCAGGCTGCCGATGGCCGCCTGGTTGGAGGTGAGCCGGAAGACCAGCAGCAACAGCAGGCCTATGGCGGCCGACAGCAGCAGCAGGGAGGTTGAGGGCGAAAGCCCCTGCAAGGGCTGCATCACCAGGTCCGTCGCCAGGCCCATTGTGCGGTTGAACAGCTCCATGGTCGGTCGGGTTTCGGAAAAGTCCTCAATCGAGCCGGAGGCTAGCGTTATTCAATGTAGCCGAGTCCCTTCAGACGGTTGGCGATCTCCTCTTCGTCTACCGCGGCTTCGCCCCCGCTGCTTTCCATGGACCTCAACTCCCGTTCCAGAACGTGGGTGATGAACTCCTCTACCGAGCTGTAGCCGAGCTGTTCCGCCTGCTTCCGGCATCGACTCAGCAACTCGCCGTCCAGCTTGATCCGACTGCCAAACATGACTCTCTCTCCATGCGATGAGGGGATGCCGCTCCCGGCTCCCAGGGTTTAAATCAAAGGCCGGCCCTTCATGTAGGTCGGCTGTTCCACGCCAAGCGCCTTGAGAACGGTCGGGGCGATATCGGTCAGCCCGGGGCCGTCCCTCCGGATCTTTCGATCGCTGAACAGGACGCCGGGGACCAGAGCCGGGTCCACGCAGTGGTCGCCGCTCCAGTGGCGGGTGTTGTCCTCGAACTGCGCCGGGGTGACCCGTCCCGTGGCGCCGTCCCACGAGGTCCGGTAGCCGGCATTGTATCCTACCAGCAGATCGGGGGCGTCATAGGTGTAGGGTCCGGCAAAGGCGCTTTCGGTCTCGACCACGCTCCGAATGGCGTTCTGGCCCGTCTGGGGGTCGACCAGGCCGGTCAGCTTGCGGGAGATCTCCTGTCTCAAGGCCGCCAGCGGTTCGCCCTCGTCCACGATTCCCTTGGCCTCGCGTCCCTTTCGGTTGATGAACACCCCGGTCAATCCCAGGGCAAAGGCCCGGGTCCGCCGCCAGTCGACTCCCTTCAGCCAATCGCCGCTCTCGTCGCGGCCCTCCTCCAGGAAGAGATAGCCGTTGTCCCGCAGCCAGGAATTCAGATTGAGACCCCGCTTGAACTGGGTGAACCCGTGGTCGGAGATGACCAGCAGCAGCGTCTTTTCGTCGATGACCTCGAGCAGCCGTCCCACCAGGCCGTCCATTCGAATATAGAGGTCCCGGATCACGTTCCGGTACTTTTCGGTTTCCTTGCCGCGGTTGGAGGGGTGATCGGGGTCCAGGCACCTGAAAAACATGTGCTGCACCCGATCGGTGGTGTCGAAGACGCAAGCGCAGAGTCCGTTCGGGGTACGCTCCAGCACCTTGAAAAACATCTTCTCCCGCTCTTCGTACAGCAGGTAGGCCTGCTTCAGGAAAGCCTCTTCGTCTATCGCCCCCTCGTTCAGAGCCCAGGTGTCTTCCGCCAGCCCCAGGGTGCCGTAAGGCCCAATCAGCTTGGCCAGATAGACGGAGTAGATGGAGGGGTGGGAGATCGGCAGGCTGGGGTGCTCGGGATCGATGTGAATGGGGGACACGTAGAGCTCGAATTGGGGCGAGGTTCGAACCAGGTGGAAGAGACAGATGCCACGGACCTTCATACCCAGACCGGGCCGAAAGACCACTCGTATCCAGGGAGAGTAGCCGCCCCTGTCCAGTTCGAACTCCTGGCCCGAGACGGCGATGCGAACCCGGTTTCGGGAGGGGTCCAGCCGGATCTCCATGGGCAGGGTCAACTCTCCTCCGTCGCGCCGTAGCGGGTTCTGGGGCCCATGGAGCTCGGTCCGGATGCAGTTGCCGCTGGGGGAAACCCGGTAGCGCATCCCTCCGACCCTGGTCCCGGAGGGGTCGCCCTTGCTGGTGTAGAGCGAGAAGGTTCCCTGAGAACCCTTCAGGTCGGGAGCGCACATGCCGGAAAGCAGCACCCCGTTGAACTTCTCCGGCGGGAAGGTGACCGGGACGCGAATGATGGAGCTGAAGATGCCCCTCTCGCCCAGAATCTTCCAGAAGGGCTTGCTCTTCTGCTTCAGGGTGGCCCGGGGCCTTCCCAGCGGGATCAGGTACTTGCCCACCGAAAATACCCGGGAGGCGGCGGCGATATCGGCCGAGGACAGAATGGGAGCATAGGTGCAGGGGTCCCGGGTGAGGAAGTCGTAGATGTTGTGGTGGGAGGCGTCCACTCCGGTGGTGAAGGAGGACCAGGCCACCGGGGAAATGGCCGGCTCGCTGGTGGCCAGTGGGGTGAAGTCGCCCCGCTCCTTCAGCCTCCGGAAGTTGGGCAACAGACCTTCCTTCATGAAGCCCTCGGCCAGCTTGGGGTCCATGCCGTCGAGACCCACCACCACCACCCTGGAAATGTCGGTCTTGTGCCGCCCCCTTCCCTTGCGTTTGAAGACGAGGCCGATCAGGAGCCGCAGGGGCCAGGACAGCAGGGAAAAGACTGCCAGCAGGACAGCCAGCAGCAGCACAAGAAACGAGGAAACGAAGGCAAATCCCGCGCCGGGGCCGATGTAGGCCTGCAGGGACGGCGGAGCGGCTATTCCCAGGAGCAGCGTCCAGGCGATGGTTGGCCACAGGGTTTTGGACGTCAGGTTCATTGAGGAAAAGCCGCTGCCTCCCGTCTTGGAGTCAGGGCATAATACACCAACCCCTTCGTTTGGGGTCCCGCAACAGCGGGCATGGCGCCGCGGATCGGAGTGTGTAGCCGCTTTCCCCGCCCGTCGCCTATCCGGTACGCCTGCAGGAGAGTCCAATCGATGAAGCGTGCGATCCTGACGATCATTCCGGTCCTGGCTGGGATCAATCTGCTGGCCTGGGGACTCTCCGGCGGGCAGGTCGCCATCGACCTGCGGACCGGACTGGCCGCCCTCTGCCTGAACGGCTACTTCTTTCTCTTTCTGCTTTTGGGATTCTCACCCCTTCAAAAGGCTCTCGGGGACTGGTTCGGAAGGAACGTAGGCCGGACGCTGGCCGCTGTGCCCGTCCTTTGGGTTCCCTACGCCATATACAGCGCGGCCACCGATAACCTGCGAGTCCTGCCGCGTCTCACGCTGGCGCTCTATCTGTTGGTCCCAATCCTGATTGTGCTGTTCACTCGAACCCTTTCCAATCGACATCACTGGCAGGAGTGGCTGGTGGCCCTGGTCTTGTGGCTTCCCCTGGACTTCGGCTTGATGACGGGAGTCTGGACCTGGCCCGCTGGGGGCATGGCTTATGGAATGAGCGCACTGGTCGGGACCTGCATGGGTGTGTTCTGCGTGGTCTGCCTGCAGGACCTGGATGGAGTGGGCTATCGGTGGCGCTGGCGGGTGGTGGATTGGCGGGTGGCCGCGGGGTATTTTGCTCTGTACGCCCCGGTGGCTATCGGGCTGGGTCTTCTGACCGGGTTCCTCCGGCCCGCCGAGACGTTCGCCTCCCCCGGCGCCTTCCTGCCGATGGCGCTGGGGATATTCATTTTCATCGGCATTCCCGAGGAGCTGCTATTCCGAGGCATCATTCAGAACCTGCTGGAAAAAGCGATCGGCCGCCCTGCCCTGGCCCTGGGAGTGGCCTCGCTCATCTTCGGAGCCGCCCATCTCAACAACGGCCCCAGCCCCGACTGGCGCTACTTCCTGCTGGCCACCCTGGCCGGACTGGTCTACGGCCGGGCCTACGCCAGCACCCGCAACCTGATGGCGCCCGCCCTGCTCCACACCCTGGTCGATGTCGCCTGGCGGGGCTTTTTCCGCTGATGGGGGTCAGGAAAACATCCAAAAGGACGCTGGTGTCAACCGCGTAATCACCGGCCTCGAATCTCCTCTATGTAGTCGTTGGTGTTACCGTACCCAGAGACGATTCCATAGATGCGGTCCACGGGGTGTCTTGCGGCAGTGCGCTTCTGGATGAGCAGACCGTTCTCAGTTGGGGTGATCTCCACCTCAACATTGGGATTCATGCCGAAGCGGTCTCTGAGGGGTTTGGGAATGGTTACCTGTCCTCGCCCGGTGATTCTCATGGTGTGCTCATATGAATTTCTGCCTCAGGAATTCATTCCCATTACAGGAGGCCCATGCAACAGATTAAAGTATTCGGATGATGGCGAGGCGCCAGTGTAGCTCTGCGCCTTCTTGCCGATCCGCGATACGTCCATTACTGACGTCGCTGCTCCGTTCTCATGATCCTGACTCCACCATGCTCACCAGCGCTGATCGCTGCCTGTTTCTCGGCGATTGCCGCGCTGACAATCCGGTCCACTTCCCGTACCGCGTCACGAGCCTTCTCTGTTGGGATATGGGGTTTGAGTTCCGTGACCTTATTTGCCCTGATGTAAACCGCTTTCCCTTCTTCCAAGCGATTGCTGACAAAGAATGCGGTGCCGAGACGTTCAAGTTCAACCACCCGTTTTCCGCCGAGGTTCTCGACAACAAAACCGATGCTTCGTTCGTACTTCGCCATGGTCTTCGGATAGAGTCCCTGGATGTACCCACATTGCTTCGTGGGAACAAGCTGTGCGCCGTATGTTCGCGGCTCAAGCTCCAGCAAACCATCCGCCCGCAAGGCAGTGAGTTCATCCCTCAAGCCGAATGAAAACGGACCGTGCTTATACAGGATGAATTGAAATCCCAGGGGGACACCCAGTAGTTCCTGAACGAAGAATGTCGTTTTCTGAACGTGAGTTTCGCCGCACCAATCTCCTTTGCTGCACAATCCCTCTATCAGCCGAGTCAGCAAAGCAGCTTTTCTCAATCTATCCATTCCCGGCCTCCTCTCTCTCGGGTGCGATAATTTCGTCGCGATTCTCATTCACCCATTTGATTGCATTATCGAAAATCGATCGATCTGCGAATACACGATCGACCGAGACCACTGGCAGGGTTCTCAACGTTTCAGAAATGTCAAGGGACGAAACAATCCGACCGTCGCGCATCTTAATTGGGAAATCCGGTGCGCCGCTTCCCTGGCGGTAGCGGTCATGACGAATTTGATCCTTGTCGTACCTTTCACTCAGGGCGCGAAAGACTGCTTTTCCGGATTCCGGGTTTATTTGGACGTCGTCGGGATTCCACTCGTACAGGCGCTTGAAGTGCTCACGACCGAGGATTCGACGTGCATGTAAATGACCGGGTTTGTCCTCAGCATCTGCCGCTTCCCGTAGCGCCGCGGAAACCTCATTGTCGGTCATTTTCAAATGACCTTCCAGGTCCGTCGAGAAGACACTTTCGTCAAGCCATTCTTTGAGAAAATCCATGAGGTGGATGTCGTAAATTCGACGGACAGGATGGAAGTAGACCTGAGAGTACATGAAGTAACGTGCCAGCATCAGCGCTTCGGCAGAATGAATGCCGCCTTCGTCCACGCCGAGTGCTGGTTCTTGTAGGCCTTCGCTCTCATTCGACTGCGGTAAGATGCGCAGAGTGTCAATCAATCGGTAGTGGTCGAACTTTCCGTAAGCAACTCCCGTGTGGTGAGAGTCGCGGAGAAGGTAATCCATGCGGTCCACGCCGAAAGCATCGCCGACGATGATTTCGGCCAGAATTGTTTCCCAGTCCGTAAACTCCAGGTCCGTTGCATTCTTCGGGCCAACTGCCAGTTTTTCGATGTCAACATGGCGGAGCGGCGGGGTGATGGAATTCCAGATGCTCTTCATAGCATTGCTGGAAATTATCTGCCGCGTAAGTTTCTCGTGATCCCAACCGTACGGCAAGAGGTCTTTTTCGGCTGCGTGTGAAAACGGCAGGTGGCCGACGTCGTGACAAAGAGCAGCCATCCGTAGCACCCTACGCCAATATTGCAGTTTGGCAGAAGATACGAGTGGCTCCAGCAGGCTCCGGATCCGATCCGTAACGCTCTCCGAGTGTGTGATGACATCGAAAACCCGGCTTGCAAGTTCCATGACTCCGAGCGAGTGTTCGAATCTCTTGTGTGTTGCGCCAGGATAAACCAGATAGGTCAACGCCAGTTGGTGGATATGGCGCAACCGCTGAAACGGAGCAGAATCCAGAACGCTACGCTCTTCGGTATCCAAGCGGACAAATACGTGAATGGGATCTCTGACCTCATGAAAATTTCCTGGCATATGGATGCTTTTTTCAGGAGCCGCCGTAGCGCTTCTCGTGATGCAATTCCTCACGAATGACTCGGCGTAATGTGCTTACCAACTCTTCTCGTTCCTTCGCCTGCCGCAAGGTCTCGTTAATCAGGGTCTGATACCCGCGCTTCCCGGCCTTCGCCTTGAAATATTCAACCAGACTTGTATCCAGCGAGATTGTGATGCGTTGTTTGCGTGGGGCAGGCTTGAGTCCTACACGGAATGTGGACCGGTCCAGATCCGCTTGTGTCACTTTGGGATATTGATGACCATCAAAAGAGGTTGGTGAAGGAGAGACGTTCTTCATCCAGTCCATGCTTCTATAGATCGGCTTGCCGATTGGGTTCGTACCGGAGAAACTGCATAATTCCCATTATACATATTATTATGCATATTCCAGCACCAAACGTAGACAGCAAAGCACGTTAGAACAAGTTATGTTATGCGGCGAGCTCGATGTGGAAAACGATCAGGATGGCGAATGGCATCCAATCCAAGGTCAACGTCCAGCTCGGGCCAAAAGAAGTGACCTGGATTGGGTTCCTTCACGTTCAGAATTTTCCCCACCGAAGCATCTTTGAACCATGGAAAATCCTTGTAAGAAAGGAAAAGCTCATATTCGCCGGTGAGCAGCCAGATGCCACGCGCCGAGATGTTCGTGACCTCAACCTTCGAAGCGCTGCTGCCCGGCGGCTCGGAACTAATTTTCGTTCTCCTTAACAATATCTTCCACTTGCTTCAAGTGAGTACGCAACAATTCAATACGTCGCGCTTCAGTCACATCTGAAGGCATGAGACGAACAGACACTTTAGGGCGTCTCCCTTCAAGTGATTGTTATGTTCGTGCTCATTCAAATGCGCGAAACACTGCTTGCAAAATTGCCCTTAGACCAACCCAATCTGCTTCGTTCATTACCGATTCGTCATTCCTGCAGCGCTCTACCTTCCGTTCGAAGGCTGAAAGCAACTTGGTTTTGTGTATCACCTCTCCTTGGTACTCTCCAAGAGTCTCGTTGTAGCCCTTCCACTGAACGGGAGTTGGCTCACCACCTGCGGAAAGTATGTCTTCTCCAAGGTAGAGTTCTATACTCGCCGCGAGACCGTTGATGTCCATTGTTGATAGTCCGGTGGGGCCTAGAGTTGGGTAGTGTCGAAGTCGTGCAAGGTGGGGATAGTGAAGAACTACAATATTTGGAGGCAACGAGATGGCGCTCAACGTGCGCCGCGCCTCCCTCGCAACAGTGTCGTTGTCGAATAAAGCTACCACTCGATTGGTAATGCCAGCGGCTGCGAATGCCTTTACGATGGCCACGAGATGCCCGGCACCGCCTCGTGATCGAGATGAACCAAAGTCGAAGAAACTGTAATACTCGGTGAGGTGTGGATACAGAAGTTCGAGCGCACTACGCAATACGGCAATGTCCGTCGAGCCCTCAGTCAAAATAATGCGGGGTGAGTTTTCTGGATGTCCTGTGCTTAGGTTGCGAATGGCGTCGTCGCAGACGGATTCCTTTTCCTCATAATAGCCAGCCGCTACCAATTCGGTAATGTCTTGTACAACCTCAGATCGAGCGTCGACCAACTCGCACGTCAATCGCAGCAGAGACCTAATATCTGAACCAAGAAAGCCCAATAGATGGTCTTCATTGTGAGTTAGGACATATTTGACAGTAGGGTCCAGCCCTTCTTTTTTGCGATCGTCAAATGGTGTGGGTCGTAGGCGTTTTGCAATTACCTCACCAAAGGCGTTAGCGTAATCGTCGAAGGTGAGAAATTGGAAGAACTCCCGTTTTTTGTGGAACCAATCAGGTTCGTGTTCGTTTGTCCAAGTTGCAGATTCGTCCAGTTCGGCTCTTCGCAGTGACTCAAAGTCTTCTCGCACTCGCCGCTGAGTGAACCCCATGACGTCTAAACGATCTATTATCTTTCCCGTTTCACACGCGTACTGAACGGCTGTCTCGGACACGTCATCTGTTGCAGTATCAAGCTGTCCCCAGATTAGCTCGTTTCGTTCGGAGATCTTGCGAGTGAAAACCCGCTTGTCCGTCTCCCGAAAAATAGTCATGGCTTCGGGGACTACGGCACTCTTCGTCTCTAAGATCGGATAGCCTCCAACCGATAGGTCTGTGTAGGATCCCATTCCTCTCCTCCGGTTTGGGCATTCCAACTACCCAGTGATGTCCATGCATTCCCATTTGATAGTGTGGCCTCCGGGGCTGATTCAAGCAAATCCACAATGTTTAAATGTCTTTGGCGGATGGTTTTTTCAGATCGCTATGAAACAGTTTTTATGTCATCCCTTGAGCAATCTCAATGGCTCTTCCAACTCAAGCCATGCAGTTTGCGGAATAGCAACTCCAGTGTGGCTGAAGCCAGCGGCAAGGGCGTTTACTTGGCCAGGATGGGGTTGTAGGTGCGGTAGCGGTGGGATGTAGCCCAAACTTCGTTTTGGGCTACGGGAGCGTTCCAATGCCTATTCTTTCCATGGAATATTTTGTTGTAGCACGAAATCGGCGTGATTCGTTGTTAGATCAACCAATCTGGCGACAAGGGGTTGCAGGCATTCGGAAACGAAGTCTTGAAGCCGATGCTGACGTATGAAGTCGACGGCGAATATCCCATTGAGCTTCCTTGAGCGAATCTCTCTTTTGAAGGTGATGTAGTTTCTTTCCTGCGGCACGGGATCAGCTTCGGTCGAATCTACGTAGAAGATATCTCCGCTGGTGACGACCATTGGGACGAAGAACCAGAAATGGCGCCACTCATCTGGCTGTATACCCACCTGAATCTCACGCTTCCGGGCAGAAAGGGCTTTGGCCATTGGAAAGAATATCGAATTGTACAGGCCACCGTGATTGGCTTGCCAGCGGGCTCCCTTGCGATCAATCCTGCAGAATTGGACCACCTTCATCTCTCTTGTGAAATCGTAGTGCACCCTGTCAAATTCCAGATGGAAGAACGCATCGTTTTCTCTAATTTGGGCACGGTTCTTTCCGATTTCCTTTCGAGCCGTATACTGCGCGATCGGAAAAACCAATTCCTGAGGGGGGGTGCCGGTTATCTGTCTGGTTTTTTGGTCGCCCTATAAAAACGAATGGATTCGTACTTTTCTTGCATTCAACGATGATCTCTACAAACGCTGACAGCTTTTTCTCTTCGTTGTGAGCCACCCTCTTGATCGCTCGGACGTCAATCTCCCGAGACTTTCCCTCATCGCTGTCTTCAAATGCCCAATTGGTCCACACATGGAAGTTGAGAGATTCCAGTTGCGTGGCAACCTCTTGCTCCATTATGTATCCAGACTGCTTCAGGGCGTCGATGATGTCGTTAGAGTGTGGACAATCGTTCACTCGGCAAAATCCTCCGATGGGTCAACTTTCACCATGGTTACACTGCCACCTGCGTCTTGGTATCCCCGGCGGCGAGGGCGTTCATGTAGGCCAGGATCATTCTCTTGGTTCGGTAATTACCGAACTGGACTTCCTCTTCCCGCCGAACGATGGGAAAGGTGTCCAGCACGTAGGTGGCGTCCTCACGCGAGAGCCCATAGAGATGGAAGTAAAGGGCATCGAGTCGGGCGCGCAGGTGACGGCGCTCCTCTTCATCCCAGATGAATGGCGGGCCCTGATAACCGAGGTCGCGGGCGAAGGGAGCCATGTCGTTGGCGGTGTAGGTTAGGCGGAGAACGTGGTCCCGGATGAGGTCGTGGGTACTTATCTTGCCGAACTGCTGGCCGTAGTCGGCGGAGGCAACGACGGGGAGTTGCTCTACGATGTACCAGCTGAGGTGGGTGCCTTGTACTTTCTGTCGAGTGACGAAATCGAACACGAAGCTGTTGAAATTGGCGAGAAGGCAGCTAGCAGCACGAGCGTCGAATGTGTTTGCCGAGGGTAGGATGAGTCGCAGAGCAAGGTCGGATCCTACCCAGGGTAATATGCAAGCGATCATGGTCCGTACGTCGGTCGTTCGAGCTACGTCTCGGTATCCAATTGACCAACCCCTAGATTCAGGAACAATTGCAGTTACCTTGCGGGCAGGCGCCCAATATTGCGGAACAGGCAAGAAGTCTGGTCTGGCGTGTTGGTTCGCAGTGAGCTCAACATTAACGTATGGATTGTGCGCACTGTGGGGGTTTACGTGCACCGAGCTCCACCGGTGGTCGAACTGGTGAATCATCCGACCTTGATAGTGCGCGAGATAGAGGTCGTCGCCGCGCTTCCACCTGTTGCCTTCAATTGGGTAGAAGCCGTCTTCCTCGAGTTGCGCTGCTGTGCGAAAAATCAGGAAATCGGACGTTAGATTAAACATCCCACGCATATGTCTCATTGGCCATGATGTGAGTTCCCTGACCTCAGATCGATCTACAAGCACGGGATTTCGTTCGTATGTGCGCCGGGTAATCTCGGCGTCCCGACGGGTTCTGAAAACAGGTGCTGTACTGGTGTTTGGGCTGACACGGGCGAAGTCGCAAGCAGAGAATTTAAAGCGGCGTTCTGAATCATTGATCGAATTGGTGTCATGGAGGAAGAAGGCGCACTCGGTTTTGTCAAACCGCCGCTCTTTTCCACCAAGGATGATGGCGCAAAACTTAAGCCGGGAGTCCGGGTCCGGGAAGAAAGGTGGCAGACCGGTTCCGACGCGACGGTTCTCGAAATCAAAGAGGCTGGCCAATCTTCCACTTGTGGAAATGTACCTGAAGAAGCGGGAAGCAGGCTCGTCGGCGTAAATGCCCGAAGGCGTCAGAAGACCAACGAAACCATCAGGATTGATCAAGCTCATCGCACGTTCAACGAACAATGAGTACAGATTGATTCTTCCTCTGCTCAATAGTGGATAGTGGCGAGTACCGCGTACAAAGCTGCGAAAATCAGCCGCTCGCTGTCGTACGGTGTCGTACTCGATTGCAAGGTCGTCGCCCGCTGCGATGCGACGCTGAATTAAGGAAACTCTGATTTATTCCTTCCTCTCATGAGATCATAAAACGGTCCGTGACCCAATCAACAGGAGGTAAGGATCGATGCGTCAGAGCAGCTTTGCCGAAGCCGGATTTGAGCGCTATAGCAAACGCACTCGCC
>JAJECY010000166.1 GCA_022821775.1 Acidobacteriota bacterium | reverse complement strand
GGACCGAGAGCTCGATCTGCTCGGCCCGCAAGGTCTCGGCCCCGCTGAGCACCCGGGCTATGGGCAGCTCGGGGAGGGCGATCTCGCGGCCGTCGAGGAAGCGGCAGGTCATTACCTCCAGCAGGTATTCCGGGGGGCGGTTCGGAATGCGCAGACGCGAGACGATGCGGTCGGCCTCGCGGTTGAATGAGACCGGTCGGCCGGTTGCGGCGTCGAACACCGCCACGCCGACCGGCGAGGTCTCGATCAAGGCCTCCAGATCGGTCCGGGCGCGATGCTCATCCCGGTAAGTGTAAAATAGGGGACGTTGTTGAATTATTGGAACAACTATCTCGGTTTCTTATCCCGGACCGACTATAACGGCGAAGCAGATGCCTTCCCGAGCACTTCGGCACACTCGCAGGCTCTGAAACCGCGTTCGTCCCCAGGACCCGTCTCCATCGTTGGACCAAGCATTTCCGCCACGGCATCTTGGATTTTCCCCCGTTTTTTCCTCCCTCTCGAAGGATCGACAGAATCGCCTGACTGAGTTATTTCAGTAATTCAACAACGTCCCCTATTGCGACCAAGGATTACAACAATTTGTGACATCAGTACGCGTGGTATTGCCCCCTCATGGTGGAAAAAGCACCTCTCGGGTGCATCGAGTGTTCGGCGCGGGGCTATTGTACCCGGGGCCGGATGGGGTGCATCAACACTTGTGACGAGTATTGCACGTTACGTCTGCTCGTTCGGGCGGCGATGGCAATCAGCGAAAGCTGGAAGTCATTTTCTGTTCCGGGAACATCGAGGCATATTCTGACCAGGCGAGGCTGGTCAAAGCGCCAAGGATTCAGCGCATGTTGCGCGCCGGTCACTTCGAGGCTTGGCGGACGCTGTACCAGATTGGCCTGCCAGTCATACGCTTCAAACGTCAGCTGCGTATCTGCCGGCGCGCGAATATTCGGCCTTGCCGTCACCATGGCCAAGCCGACATCGCTATTGGACCCGAAATCGCCCGCCAGGATGCGGCAATCGCCATCACTTAGCCAGTCGGTCCCTGTCTGCGGTAGTACCGAAAACGCTTCCATAAGCTCACCGTCACGGTGGGTGACCAAATAGCGGGCTTCGACTTGTAGCGAGTCGGCGGCACATTCTGGGCCCGCCTCGATGAAGATCGCCCCAACGGCAAGGTCCTGGCCGGTGTCCCTTGTTAATGTGAGCTTTTGGGAATTTCCGCCTTGGATGCTGGTTTCCAGCTTGTTGCTGTCCAGGTAACTGCCATTGAACCTTACTGGGGGGGCGTCTGCTGTTCCTTGGTGAAACAGAACACTAGCGTTGCAAGGCTGTTCCGTACGGTTGGTGATGGTGATTTCGGTTTCGGCTGTGGCCTTGGCAAGGGGCCCGGCGAAAACATGGGTGAGAATCTGTGTTGGCTTGGGTTCAGGCTGCTCCGGCTCCGCTGGTGACGAGTCTCCCATTTCGACCCAGGAGTAGATCCGTTCCAGTTCGCCGTAGTGTGAGGGGTCGGGCCGCCATTCGGCGGTGCGGTTTGGGCCGTGGGCCAGCCCGCGAGTTCGCTCTGAGTCGGACAGGAACAGAAACTCGGCCAGGATGTCCGAATGTCCCGCCTGAATTGATAGCAGCCAGGCGACGCGCGGACGGGACACGGTAACTCTGTTGCTGAACTCACCCACCGGTGGGCACCGCTGGCTCGGGAAAAATATGTCTGTCTCACCGCCAGTTGCCAGGCAGGTCTCGTACCGCTTGTGGATAAGATAAGGCTCCTGTGCGGCCTCAAGGAGCCACTCTCGCGGAACCCGGATCTCAGCTTGGCCGTTGCCAAGCAGTTTAACTTTCAGAAGCCCCGCGCAATGGCCGCTTTTGTAAAAAATATGGGGGCTGTCGCAATCGGCGTCGAAAGTCTGGGCGCCGTTCAGCAATATCGCCACCGGTGGAGGCCAGGGGGACCCCAGAAAAAACCTGTCTGCCAGCGTGATTACCGCATCCGGCGAGTTGGCGGCAACCGTGACGGTCAATTCACTATTCGGGCGGAACGAGCCGATTCCGGTGCTGTTCGGGCCGTCCCAAACACGTTGGACGGCCGTGAAATTGATGGCCTGAGCGGTGGTCGCCACAAGCGCATAAACACAGCAAAGCCATAACACATGCCTCATCTTAAGGCCCTCTCTGATGTTCATGACTGCGTTACTGGCGCCGTCGCAGGACGAGGAGCCAGCTCGAGTAGGTCTGTGAAACCCCAACATCCAGGGGAGGGCCCGGAAGTTCACATATTGAAACTTCGGAAGTCGCGCCCAATCATTAAATGCTCAAGCGCTTTTTCCAGCTACGGGCGATGCCGGCGGCCACCGGAGACGCGATCAGCGCAAATCGCGTCGTACCCGGCTTCTTCGAGTGCCTTGATCTCGTGCTCGGGATCTTGGTCGAGGGTCAAGACCCTGGCATATCCGATGCGTTGCGGCAGACGATTGACTGGCTTCGACAACAGGACTCTCCCACCTCAATTGTTGATTTACTTCAGAATACTATCTTGTGGACACTGCGAATGCTTGTCAAGCATACCTAATTGGTAGGATGTTGGGGGTTGCTTCAAAAGAGTCCCTCACTCCCTACACCCTTCTCAGTACCCTAGGGTGAAAAACCCGGCCTCGGCTGAAGCTACCCTTCTCGCTTCCGCGATCGGGCTTCCTTGATGACGGAGCCGTAGACCTCCTTGTCGAACGGAGGGCAGCCGGTGGGGTGTTGGCCCCAGGGGTGGGTCTTCTGGCGCATGAGATAGGTGCAGAAGGTCAGGGTCTTGCAGGTGGTTGCCGGATTCAGGGTCCCTCGGGTCAGGATGTCGCGGGGGAGATCGGGATAGGCCAGGGCTCCCCGGCCGATGCCCATGATGGTGGCCAATCCATCCCGAAGGTTGGCCGCCCCGGCGTGGTGCTGCCAGTGCTGCAGCCAACTGTAGCCGGTACCCACGACGGGCAGGTCGGGGAAGGCCTGCTGGATTTCCCCGCACAGCCTGAAGTGCCGGTCCACGCCGATCAGGGGATGCTCCGGGGTCTGGTAGTTGCCCTCGTCCGGCTTTTCGAAGGGGCGCCCGATGTGGGGATTGGTGTAGGGATTTCCCATGGAAACGTTGACCAGGCCGACTCCTGACTGCTGCATCAGGGCGATCACCTGCTTGGGTTCGGTGAGATCGGGTTCCTGAGGTCTCTCTTCGTGGACGCCGAACCCGTACCGGTAGGGCAGGGTACAGGGCCAGGGTTCGCCCCTGCCGTTGTCGGCTCCGGTGCGGAAGGGGAGTCCGTCGAAGACTCCGATCCGGGAAGCCAGCAGGAACTGGTCGTGGCTGGCGGCCTTGATTTTTTCGATCGTGTTCCTGAGAAAACGGGTCCGGTTGCGCAGGCTTCCTCCGTACCTGCCCTTCCTGGTCTTGGCCCCCAGCAGTTCATTGCCGAAATAGCCGTGGGTCAGCTTGATGTCGATGCCGTGAAACCCGATGGCGGCGGCCATGCCGGCGGCCCGGGCGTAGGCGTCTTCCAGCCGTTCGATGGAGGCATCGTCCATCAGTGGGTAATCCGGCGGCAGGGGCACCCGCCTGGAACCGTCCAGGCAGGTCAGCCGGTCCAGGATGGGGTGGCGGTGGCAGATCAGGGGCCGGGGGTGGCTGTAGCGTCCCGAATGGGTCAGTTGAAGGACTGTCACCAAGTCGTCCACCGAGCCATGCACCTCCCGGTGAGCAGCCAGGGTACGGTCCAATAGCGACCGCAGAGACTTGGCGGTGGCCTCATTGAGTAGCAACTGCCTGGGGTTGGCCCTGCCTTCCGGAACTACCGCGGTGGCCTCGAACCAGATCAGCTTGGCGCCGCCGCGGGCAAATCGATCGTATCGCCGGAAGGTGAGTTCATCCGGTTCACCGAGGGGCGTGCCGTCGCACCCTTCCATGGGATGGATGGCCAGTGAGTTGCCGGCCCGATAGTGGCCGATGCGTACCGGCCGTGCCAGCAGGCTGCTGGCCCGCCGGGTGTCGGGTTCCAGGCGCAGGTCCAGCCCGAGTTGCCGGACCGCCCGGTCCAGCTCTTCCAATGATTGGTAATGGAAATAGCCGCGGGGCATCAGGGTATTTTCACGGAAGCCGGGCCCTCGCCCCCCCGACGGGCGGATCATTCGAGAGA
>JAJECY010000154.1 GCA_022821775.1 Acidobacteriota bacterium | reverse complement strand
CAGAAGTCGCCCTTGACCTCAAGCACCAGGGCCGCCGCCCGCCGGCGCGGGTCGTCCGCCGCCCAGGACAGGAGCTGCTCGGCGAAGGGGTGCATGCATGCGCTGGTCTTGCCGCTGCCGACGGCGCCGAAGATGGAAATGCCCGTGTAAAGGCCCCTCTCGGGAATGACGAGCCACTCCGGCCGGGGAGCCTCGCACGGCTCGATGGGATGGTGGACCTCACCCACGACAAGAGAAGGAGAGTCATCCGCCGGCGTGGTCGGCCAGGGTGGAAGCCTCCCGATTGGGGGAGCCGTCTCGACCTGGAGCCAGCGGGCCAGCCATATCCGCCAGATCGACAAGGCGAGCAGGCCGGCAATATAGACGGCCAGGCCTGGCGTGGCGATGTAGACGGCTGCGAAGACGGCGTACATGAGGGGATCGGTGGCGTGAATCAGGTCAAGCAAGGGGACTTCCCCCAAAGCCGGCCAGGGATCGAGCCACACCCGAAGGCCCACGGCCGTCAGGGCCAGGTTGACGAGAATGACTTGGCTCCAGGTCTTCATTGGCCTTCCCGCCAGGGATCACTGTGGAGGGAGCGACCCCCCCGAACCGGGGATGCAAAGTGCGCATATTGGTGCGCATAGGCCATCCCCGATTCGTGCCGCACCGTGAGGGGTGGAAACGGGGGTCGCTCCCTCCACCATCTCCCCCTCCCGTGTGGCGCGAACTCCGCCGGGAGGGAGGGAAACGCGCGCGGCGCCGGCCTGCCGCTTCAGGTGGCGAGGACGCGGGCAACCCCGCGTCCTGTAACGGTTTTCCTGAAAAGGACGAACCACAATGGCGAGGGGCTCGCCCTCTGAGAGAAAGACGATTTCGAGATGATTCGATGAACAGGTCATGTGAATATTGAAAACCGTGTTCAATATGCGTTCATATGACGGCACGTGCTTGACCCCCGGAGGCGGAAACTGTCGATCCATCCCGCGCCGGCCGAGGGCGCCGTTTCCTCGTCCGCCCGGTCGATCTGATCCACGACGGCGTCGAGGCCGCCATGGCGTTCGACGGTGGCCCAATCGGCATCGGCGATGGCTTGCCGGAGGGCCTCCGCTTTTGTCCTGGCGGCGCCCGGGGCACGGGTTGTCCAGGCCTCGAGAACGCGCCGGGTGCGGTCGAGATGTTGCCCGTCCCAAGCGGCCGCAAATACTTCGACTGTCCGACGAGTCTGGCGCAGCTTGTCCCAGAGTCGCCGGTGGGCTCTCCCCCAGGAGTCCAGCTCGCTTCGGGTGGACATGCCGGGATCTATGTAGGTGAAGATGGCCCGGTCCTGCTCGACGGCGACTGGCATCTTGATGTGGAAATACCGGATGCGTCCGTTGGCCCGACCAGCATAGATCCTTTTCGGAAGCAGCTCGGGGTCGATGCCGAGTTGCTCGAAGCAGGCGACTTTTTCCTGCTCGGTCGGCAGCCAGGCCAACTCGGGATGGTCGAGCACGAAGTCGAGCGACAGAAGCCGCCTCCGGGTGACTTCGATGGAGGCCTCCCGGCGGTGACGGATGTTGGGGATCTCCAGCGCGCGGTACAGCCTCTTGCCGAAAATCCGGCAGATGCGCCGTCCATCCTTGTAGAGGTCGCGGGCGATGGGCTTGCCCGAAAATCGGGCGTCGAGCACCCGTTGAACGAAGCGCGAGGCTGTGGGTTGGGTCGATCCCAGGAATGCCTCAACCTGGGCTCGAATGAACAGGCCCGAGTGCAGGCAGACCAGCGCGATCCATTCGGACTCTTGCGGGGTGAAACCAAGAGGCCTCAGCAGTCTTTCCCGTCCCTGGAGGTGCGGAAACTTCATTGCTCCCTCTGTCCGGTCACCAGCGCCCGGTCGGCCTGGAGATAGGTGATCATGAGTCCCATGGGGTTCCAGACCACAAGCTCCGGGGGAACCTCGGGAAGGAAGACGAACTTTATCGACAGGGACCAGCGCTGCCGTTCGGCCTCCTGCTCGCGGGCCAGGGTGACCAGGTCGAAATCCGCCGTGGCTCCATGCGGCGGCTCCTCGGCGGCGTGAATCCGCAGCACGACGTTTTCGACCTGGGACTCGCTATCGGCGAATCCCCCGGAGACCAGGGCGATCTCCCGGCTGGAATCGGCAAAGGCCTTGTCGGCCAGGTCGGTGGTGAGAAAGCGGAGGCTGCGCGTCCAGTGGTCATGCACGGTCGCGGTCCTCCGGGAATAGAAGTCATGGATGAAGCGGTTCAGGAAATACTTGGTGGTGGGGTCGAGGGGATCGGCCTTGGCGGTCGCGGCCTCATAGGCCAGGGCCTCGGCCCGGCCCACTTCATCGACGCGGACAACGATGGGCTTGGGCTGCGGCTGCCAGGCCAGGCGAAGCGTGACGACGAGGACCAGGAAAAGGCTCATGCCAAGAGCTACGGTGATGATGCGGAGGTTGCGATTCGACTGCACGGCCTCGGCCCAAATGTCGGCAAACTGTCTGCCGGCGTCCTGTTTGCTTGCTTGCATCTATTTGCCTCCCAGCGCCAGGGCCGCGCCGCCGGTCTTTGCGGCCATGGCGACCTGCCTCACCCGCGTCCCCAGGCCGGCCCCCGCGCTGCCGGCTCCCGAGACCAGGAGCTGGGCCAGCTCGCCCACCTTCAGGGAGGCCAGGATGCCGGAGATAATCAGCGGCCAGAAGACGATGTACCAGAGAAGGGTTCCCGACAGGTTCTCGAAGGTCAGGGCGCTGGTCACCAGACGGTTGAGGAAACCCAGCCCGACGTTCATGAAGATATTGAGGATCGCCCCGGCAATGACGCCGTAGAGGGTGTAGATCAGCAGGGTGCGGAACCAGCCCCAGAACAGGAAGCTCATGGGCGGGAAGATCAGCCAGGGGATCAGGATGGGGCCGACCAGGATGCAGACGGCCAGCGCAATGTGCGCCCAGATAACCTGCGCCATCAAAACGCAAAACATCAGCAGCAGCAGGATCAGCACGATGGCCATGAACAGACTGCCCAGCACGGATGCGATGAGAAACGAGATCCCCTTGCTGAATACGTCGCTGTAGCCGAAGCTCAGGATCGCGTGGCTCATTTGGGTGAAGACGTTGTTGTAGACCGCGGTGAGTTCGTCAATGAGCCCCTTCCACGTATGGGTGACGAAAATGTCGGTCGCCCAGGTGCCTTGGGCCGTGATGAGCGCGGGGAAGCTCATGGTGGTTCCGGGAACCGGCGTGTTGTAGAACGCCAGGATCGTCCGCGGGATGCCGAGGCCGATCACCAGCTTGACGATCTCCCACAAGTCGTAGTCGCCGGAAAAGGCGGTCTTCAGACCGGTCCAGACGATCATGACGGTGGCCATGCCGGTCCAGATCGCAAGGCCCGTGGCCTGCATCTGAGGCGCGGCGTCAAGGATCAGCTCGGCCAGGACCTCGTCGAGAAACCGCTTCAGGTCCCACTCCTGTCCAGGGGGAATCGTGGTTGGAGTCAGCTGCATGGGCTACTCTTCTCAGGGGTCTACCGGTAGTAGGGATGGATCGTGAATTGGACCTCTTTGCCGTCCGTATCCGGCAGGGCGGCAATCTGGCTCTGAGCGTCCCGGTACTGTTGCTCGGCGTTCCGGAGGATGTCGGCCCATCGCTCCAGTTCCTGGCGGCGGGCCAGCTCCCGCTCATAGCTTTCCCCGGCGACGCGGGCGTTCTCGTAGGCCTGAAGCTGAGCGATGGCGGCCAGCAGCTCGGCCTGGGTGGCCGTCGCGGTGATGTGGGCCTGAGCCAGGGCGGTATCGGACTTCTCCGTTTGGTTCCGCACCCTGTCGAGGGCGTCCTGGGCGTCCTTCAGGGACTCGATCAGGGTGCTAGAGGCATCGGCCAGGGCGTGGTCGAGCACCCGCCGCCGGTCGGCTGACTCCCGCTGGTCGCGGAAGCGGTCGCCGGCGCGGGCACCGACTTCGGCGGGAAGGTTGGCGAACAGATCCACCATATCGGTTTCGGTGACGGTATCGGCAGCCTGGAGCAGGCCTCCCCAGCCGTCACGAACGGAAATGCCGTCGGACAATTCCCTGTAGGTGTTGGCGAGCTGGCCGGCCGTTCCCTGAAAATCACTGACCCAGCTCATGCCTGTACCGACCATCTCGGTCTTGGCCGCAATCAGACTGGTGAAGGGCGACGTGAGGGAGTGGTAGGTTCCCAGGGCCTTGTCCTTCAGGTGTTGCACCTGGTCCCTCATTTCGGTGAGCTTGTCGGAGAATTGCTGGATCTGGGTCAACTGGTTGGTGATGATCGAGACCTGGTTGGCCATCATGGTGATCCGCTGGGCGATGGCGGCCGGGTCGGTGACGGGGATGGCGGCGGCCGGCCCGGCCACAAGGACCACACTGAGGGTTATTGCTGCGATTCGCTTCCACTGCATGGCTTCCTCCTTTCAAGATTGCGTCGGGCCGCAGTCCCTCTCTCAGAACCGCCCCGCCGCCGACCGTGGTTCGGCCTTCAAGGGAATCAGGACATCGGCGGTAAACCAGATCCTCAGCCGATGGCCGGCGCGGATCGTGATCGTCGGCAGACGATTCAGGAACCGCTGCATGATCCGGGTTGCCCCCTGGCCGAACCCCTGGCCGGCGCCGGCGCGGAAGCCCTGCAGGCCTCCGGCGTAGGGATTGCTGCCCTGCAGGGTGAGACCCGACAGGATGCCGACAGCACCGGCGGCGGCGAACATCTGCAGGTAGTGGCGATTCACCCTGTCCTTGAGCGCTGTCGTTCCCACCTGGTCCAAGCCTTCGAACTTCAACGACACCCAGCGGCCGTCGGGAAAGACGAGCCGGTGAAACCCGACAGCCAGGCGGGTCTGGTCGCGGCCGGTCACGGCCCGGGCCGTGCCGATCACGCGAGTCCCCCGGGGGACCAGGACGCGCTGGCGGTCTCGGGAGTAGAAGGGGACGGAGACTTGGGCCAGCGCCGGGCCGGGGAAGTCTCCCGAGAGCCGGGTAATCAGCGCGCCTTCCAGGAACGATCCCTCGTAGATGCGTTCAAAGCCCTCCGGATCGGCAGGGGTCCTCACCCTGCCGGGATTCTTCGGAGTGTGGGCCGACGGTTGGCCGGGGGCGGCCTCGGGCGGGCCTTCGGGGGTAGGCGGAAGCATCGGCTGTCCGGAGAGATCGGCTGAGGTCGTGCCCTGGCTGGCGAGCTGCATCATGTTCTGGGCGGCTCGGTGCAGGTTCCGGATCTGCTCGGCGGCGGGATCGGAAGTGGGAATGGGCGCAGTTCCGTACTGGCGAGCTGCGGCAATCCGGGCCGAAGGCTCCCGGCCCGGTTCAGGCCTGGCGGAATGGGCGACTGGCTCTGAGCGCAGCGATTCGTGCTTGCGGCGGATGGCCTGAAGTTTGAGTTCCTGGAGAAGCTCCTGCTCGGCCATTCGGGCCTCGGTCATGCCGTCGAGCGCATCGTCGCCGTCGTAGGCCTGGCCGCCGCCGATGGGTCTCCGCCCTTGGGTCATGCCGGCGGTGCGCGCGGCCGGCCGGCCCGGGCCCGGGGGCTGGGCGCGTTGCTCGATTTGCGCGCGGAGCCGGTCGCGGGCGGCGGCCTGTTGGCGGATCTGCTGGAGGCGCTGCGTCTGTTCGATTTCGTGGTCCACTTTGCGCTGGATGCCCTCGCCGGCCAGCAGTTCTTTTTCGACAGGGGCCTCGATTTCTTCCCCGGGGGAGCCGCCCTGGATGGCGTAGGCAATGAGGAAGGCGGCGATCAGCAGGGTGGTCAGAGCCACCGCAATCTGGCCGAAAAGCCCGCCGGGGATGGCTCCGGCCGGCTTGGCGAAGACGCGGCTCCATCTAGTCATTGGGTTCCTCCTTGGAAGGCTTGGGTGTGGCTCCTTCAAGGGCGCGCTTGGTGTCGCTCAGGAGCCGCTTGATCCCTTGAGGGGGAGTGAGGGCGAAGTCGCGGCCAGGGTCGAAGCGCCATCGGGCGCGTTTCCTGCCGATCCGGAGCCAGCCGTCACCCAGGACGTGGCGGGCGATGTAAAGGCCGTCCGGAGTGAGGTCGTAGGCGACCAGGCTGGGCTTGCCGTCCTTCAGTTCGTAGATGGCGGGGGACTCCTGGGCACGGCTGCGGAGATAGGTGAACTGCCCGTCATGCCACATGGCGTCAATCAGGAAAGGCCACTCGCGGGCCTTCTTGTCGAGCTGGTAGGCGAAGGACAGCCGGCCGGGGTAACCGGCCCTGAATTGGTTGAGTGCCTCGGCGGCCCGGGACTCGGCATGGGTGGACCGGAGATCGGCCGCTTCCCTGGCCGCCCGGGCGGCCTCGCCGGCGGCTCGGGCCATTTCCCGGTAGTCGTCTACCGCCGCCCGGGCGACAAAGGAGGGCCGACTGGCGGGGGCGGCTCCACGAGCGGCCTCGATCCGGACCACAAGGTGCGGATCGGGGGCTTCGGTGACCAGGAACGAGTAGATGGCGCCGCTTTCACAGACCAGCGCGACGTTCGTCTGGACCTTCTCGTCAAGCGGCTTCAGATAGGCCAGGTTGGCGGAGCCGGACAGGTGCCAGTACTCGGAATCGCCGACGACGAAGTCCAGGATGTTTTCCCCCCGGGGCAGGACCAGGACGGTGGTGTGACGGGTCCTGGTCCGGACTTCAACGAGCTGGTCGGGCTGGGCCTGGACGCGAAGGACGCCGGGGGTTTGAGCTGGTGGCTTTGCGCCGGCCGGCGGGGATTTGTCGTCGGCCGCGACGGCGGCGCAAAGGACGGCGAAGCACAAGGTCAAAATGCTGATGCTGTATCGGATCATTGGACCCCCTTTGCAAGGTGCTCGATGCCGCGCACCAGGCCGTACTGCTCGACGGCCCGGGATCGCTTTTCAGCGTCCACGGCGGAAGACGTGTAAAGCCAATAGCTCTGCCGGTCCACTTCGAGCCGGAGAACGGCGTACTCGTCGGAGCGGCGCAGGTACATTTCCCGCTTGGGCAGGAGGCCTCGGATGGCCTCGACCTCCTGGTCGTTCAAGTGGAACACGTCGGCAACGGAAGACGGCAGGTCGGGATTGGCGAGAAACAGCTTTGTCGGGAGAGACTCGAGCAGAGCCGCCGCGCCGTCAGTGCCTGTAAGGTCAACGGCGGACTGTGTCGCCAGGACCAGGGCGGCGTTCTTCTTCCTCCAGGTCTTGGCGGCTTCCGCCAGGTAGGACAGGACGGCGGGATCGCGGAGATAGCGCCAGGCCTCGTCCACCACCATGAGCTTGACGCGGGCCGTCTCGGCCGGATCTTCCAGGGCCAGGCGCAAGCGCTCCAGCAGGTAGAATAGGGCGGCTTCGCAGAGGTCCTCGTGCTCGGCCGCGCCGGCCAGGTCGATCACTTGCCAGGCGGCCAGTTTCAGATCGTCGCCGGTGGCCGGGTTGTCGAAGACCGCGCCCCAGGCGCCCGAGCCGTGCCAGCGGGACAGCGGGGGCCACATCTTCTGAGGCAGGGTGCGGACCAGGCCGCCCAGGGTCCGGTGGGCTGGCGGGAGCTTGTAGAGATCCACGATGCGGTCGTGGATCTCGGTGGTGTCGGCTCCGGAGAGGTCGCCGCCGCCAATCCGCAACAGGCGCGCAACCCAGCCGGCCAGGAATTGGTAGGTTCGCTCGGTCGGCGGAAGGGAAAAGGGGCGGAGCTTGAAACCCCGCCGGCCCGACTCGGAAGGGGAAAGCTCCAGGTAGGAACCGCCCAGGAAAGAGGTGAGCCAGCGGTAGGAGCCGCCGAGATCAAGGATCAGGACGCGAGGATGGTACTGAAGGGCGGAGACCAGCAGGAAGTTGAGGGTGAAGCTCTTGCCGGCGCCGGTCGCGCCGAGAATGAGGGTGTGGCCCACGTCGCCGGCGAAAAGGTCGTAGTGGTAGGGGGTCTTGTTTCGGGTTTCCAGAACGGCGAGCGCCGGACGTCCGAGGTGTCTGCTGATGGGGCGTCCGGCCGAAGATCCGAAGACGGGAGCCAGGCAGGCCAGCAATCCGGCGGATGCAAAGACGCTGCGGACGTTGCGGCCGGGGGGCTGGCCGGGCAGGCGGCAGAACCATGCGGGGAGCTGGCCGTAGCCTTCCCGGATCACCTTGGCGTCGCAGGTGTTGAAGATCCTGCGAACCTCGGCGTCCAGGCGGTCGATCCGGTCATGGTCGCCATGGAGGGTGACGGTGCAGGTGATGGAACCGTAGGAGACCCCGTCGGCCTCAAGCTCGACGAGGGCGCTGCCCAGGCGGCTCGATTCCGCCTCGGCGGCGGTGTCGGTCATGGCGGCGGAGGTTCCCTGGGTCTCCTGCATGTGGGCGGCCATGGAGTAGCGCTTCGAGAAGTAGTGCCGCTGGGCGCTGCGGATCTTCCGCCGGGCGGCGTCAAGCCCCCATCGTTTCCACTCCAGGCTGACAGTCGAGGTAACGTCCAGGCGGAAAAGATCGGCCAGGAGGTTGGCCCTGGCCTCCCCGGGCGGCGACAGCATGGAGTAGACCAGGACGGCCTCGCCGTCGAGGCGGAGAAAGCGCCGCTCGGCCTCAAGCTCGGAAACGGCGAGCTGCCAGTTGAGGCCGCTGCCCGTGGCCCCGCGCCACGGGGTTCCGGGACGGTTCACCAGCTCGGACAGCACCCGGGAGCCTTCTTGCGGGCCAAGCAGTTCGATGGGAGTGATGTCGGAAACCAGCGCCCGGCTGGCGGCGACGGCCTGGCGGAACTCCTCGGCCGCCGCTTCGACAGCTCGGCGGAGATAGACAACCTCGTTGGGCTTCTTGCGTTGGGCCATCCATTGGCGCAGCCAGGTTGTCACTCCGCCGTTGACCTCGGAGCTTGTTGCTTGAAGCCCCGAGTCGTAACACCAGGCAACGCAAACGGAAACATCCGAGACCCGGCCGGCCAGGAAGGTGCGCCGGCGCTCCTGGGACAGGCGCACAACCTCGCGGGCGCCGGTGGCCGGCTCGGGGAGCGAGGGGCTGCGGCGGAGAAAGTAGAAGTAAAAGCGCATCTTGTCGTCGAGGTTCGACAGGGCTCGCTGCCAGCGGTTGATGACGCGGTCCAGGTGGACAGGCGCCCGGCCGTCCACCGGAGCCGGAGTGAGCCGGCCGACCGCAATCAGGTTGCCGCTGCGTCCAAGCAGGCACTCGCCATCGGGGAGCCAGCCCCACCAGGGGAGCTCCTCGGCCAGCGAGCCGGCTGCCTCGAAGTCCTTGGTTTCTTCTCTCAGGTTCATTCGCGTATCACCACAACCCAGGGGGAGCCGCTCCACTTCCCCGGATCGTATCGGGCGCGGAAGCCCGCGGACACTTTGAGGATCGAGAGCATGGCCGGATCTTTCCTCCAGGCCAGGAGGCCTGCGGTGTAGAAGACGCCGAAGATCACCCCTCCGATCAGCAGGGAGTTGATGGCGTTCCAAAGCGCCAGGGCCACCGTTGCGGACAGCAGGAACCAGCGGCGCTCGACACCCATCAGTTTCAAGGGGGCACTGAGTGTTGCATGCCCCCGCCAGATCTTCGCGCCGTCCATGGGAAACCTAGAACAGCCAGGCCAGGAAGTTGGCCGCGCCCATGGCCATTCCCAGACCGAACACGATGCCGGCCAGGGCCTTCTTCGATCCGCCTTCGCCGAAGGCGAACATCAGGCCGCCGACGACGATGGCGATCAGCGACAGGCCGCGGGCGATGGGGCCGGTAAAGGCGGCTTCGAGGACTCCCACGGCGTCGGTCCAGGGACTGGTCCCCTGCGCCCAGACCAGGCCCGGGCAGAACAGCAGCAGTCCCGACCAAATGACTGCTTGTCGATAAAACGAAAGGGCTTTCACGTTGTTTCTTCCTCCTTGCAGAATGGATGAATCATGCGATGGGTGCCTTCCGGCAGGAGTGGGTCCGGCACCGGTCACGGGCTTCTCCCATTGGGTTTCGGAGGGGGCTTCCCGCTCCCCTTCTTCCGCTCTTTTTCCGTCCCAGCAGGCAAACCGGTTCCCAAAACCGGTTCCCGCGCGCGCGTATGGGGGGGAGAAACGGGAACCGGTTTGTTTTCCACAGGGTAAGTCCTTGTATTCATTGAAACTAACCGGTTGCCGTTTCTTTCTGACTTTTGGGAACCGGTTTTAAAACGGGAACCGGTTTCGGGAGGCTTGTCTTCGTCTTTTGTTTGCTCCTGTTTTCCGTTACCGGCAAGGCTCCACAGAACCTTCTGCTTGCCCTTCCTGCGCCGTACCAGACGCCCGTCCTCCAACATGTCGTTCAAGACGCCGGCGATGGTGTCGCTTTTGACCTCGATGTTCTCTCTCAGCTCGCGGGTCGAAATCCCTTCTCCGGGGTTTTCTTCGAGGTAGGTCCGGATGCGCTCCTCTATGCGCGTTCGCCTCCCGGCTCTCCTTCTCTCTCTCCGCTCCTCCCGGTCCCTGGTCCTCCGGTTGTCCCGTCTGGCGAGAAGCGCCTCCTCGATCTCATCGGCCGACTCCTGCCGCTCTTCCCCCCATCTCCAGCCATCGGCGCCGATCGAGAAGGAGAGCGAGGGACCCGGTGGCCCGAAGTTGCACTTGGCGTGCGTCATGATGCCCGCCGTCCCCTCCTCCGCCTGTGGGTCTTTCTGCACCAGCAGCGCCGACCGGCACGAGGCCACGTAATCCACGCTTCCCAGTACGGTCGCCTGGACCCCGTGCGTCGAATCGTGGCTGCTCCTCTTGCGGGCATGGCAGATCACCAGCACCCCCACGCCGCAATCGGAGGCGAACCGCGCCAGGGGCTTCATCATCTGGCGGACCGCCACGGCCTCATGGCCGTCCATCCTGGCCGGGGTGAACGCCGTCAGGGTGTCGACGATCACCAGTCGGAGACCGTGCAGCTTCACTCCCTCTCGCAAGACCCGCAGCAGCTCTCCCTCCGTCCCTTCCCTCATCGACAGCGTCTCCAGGGAATCCGCCTCCGGATGGCGCCAGTCGAAGATCACGATCCCACCCAGGTCGGCCCCGCAGGCCTTCAGCCGGGGAATGATCGTTCGGGCCGGGTCGTCCTCCAGGGAAAGGATCGCCGCGGGGATCTTCCCGGCCCGTCTCCGGTGAAACGGGGTCAGGCCTTGAGACAGTTCCGCTGCCAAAGCAACGCTCAGGAAACTCTTTCCGCAACCGGGAGCCCCGGCCATCAGGGTCACTGCCCCGGCGGGGAGGTAGGGTTCCCAGATCCAGTCGATCCGATCCGGATTGATCCCCTCTGCCGTCACCAGGACCTTCTCCGCGAGCCGCCTGAGTCGGCGGCACTCCTTCTGATCGACCCGTTCGGCCCGGAGAAGGTAACTCTCAACTTCTTTCCATCCCCAACCCTCCTCGGCGACGGCGTCGGCCACGTCCCAGCCGTTGGGGCGGTCCTCTTCCGGATCAATCATTCGGACCTTGGCCGCCCCGATCCTGTCCAGCTCGCCGGCCAGCCTCGCCATCGCTTCCCGCCCCGGTCCGTCGGCGTCCGGCCACAGGATCACTTCCCGACCTGCCAGCGCGTCCCAGTCCGTGCGCAGGACGGCGCCGCTGCCGCCCAGCCAGCTCAGTACCCCGAACCCCTCCGCCAATCCGGCCAAGGCATCGGCGCACTTCTCGCCTTCGACGATTACGGCCGGAGTTGCATCCGTCAGGGTTTCTACCCGATACGGCCAGCGGTGCTGCGGGGCACGGTGGGTCCAGGTCCCCGCATGTTTTCCGCCAGAACGCCGGGTGTAGGGATCGGCCTTGCGGGAGGGACGGTTCTCGGGGTAGCGGAAGACCCGGGCGTACTCGGCTCCGTCTGGAGTGCGGTAGCGGTAGCAGGCGGCGTATCCAGCCGGGAGAGCGGCCGGAGGCGCGTTGTCGACGGGACACGGTTGGCGGTAAGGCCGCTGTCCGTTCGGGGCGGACTGGCCTCTTCCGTTCACCCGCGAACTGTTCTTGACGTCTCCGTGTTCCGGCGCCAATCCGAGCCGGCGGGCTGTTTCCAGGGCCTCCGGGCCCGGCAGGCCCCGGGTGAGCCTCAGCCACTTCACCACCCCGCCGCCTTCTCCGCAGCCGTGGCAGAACCACTTGCCGGACTCCAGGTGGACCGAGCAGCTCGGCTTTCTGTCCTCATGGGCTGGCGAAGGACAGGAGCACATCCTCTCGATGCCGCTCCCCCGTCCCAGTTCCGGACGGTCCTGTGAGTAGAGGCTCAAGTACGCGTCCGTCATCTGGAACCGTCCCCTCGAAGCCCGGCGTGGCGGCTGGCCTCGATCCTCCGGTTCAGCCACTCGGTGATCTCGGACTCCAGCCAGCCGACGGCCCGCTCCCCAAGGGA
>JAJECY010000112.1 GCA_022821775.1 Acidobacteriota bacterium | reverse complement strand
GCTGGCGGGAGGCGTGAGAGCCGGTGATTTTCCACCGGTTCCGGGCCGCGCTTCCCGAACAGCTCCGAGTCTCCCAACGTTCCCATGACGCCCTCGAAGCGAAAATGCCCCTTGTGCGAGGCCCGCAAGGCCAAGCGCTTTTGCCCGGCCAAGCAGGCCCACATCTGCCCGGTCTGCTGCGGACAAAAGAGAGAGGTGGAGATCGACTGCCCGGCCGACTGTGTCTACCTGCATTCGGGGCGGGAATACGAACGGAGCCGAAGAGCCCGGCTGGGAGAGAGAGAACCACTTACCGCAAGGTTGTGGGACCGATCCTTTCAGGCCAGACACATGGAGTTGCTCACCGGTCTGTGGGCAACCATCCACGAGTCGCGCTCCCGGTCTCCCGACCTGGTGGATGGCGATGTGCGAGAGGTCCTGGAACGGCTGGCTCGAACCTATCGGACACTGGAAGGCGGCATTTACTACGACCACGTGCCCGACACGCTCACCCAGAAGGCTCTCTACGGTTCGCTGAAGTCCCTGCTGGACAAGCGCCGCAAACCGGAGGATCTCTCGGCTTCCACCCCCAAGACCGGCGACGTGCTGGATTGCCTGCAAATGACCCTGGAAATGGCCAACCTTTCCGACAAATCGCGGCCCAGGAGCCGGGAATTCCTGGACCGCCTCTCAACCATGGTGTCGCAATCCGCCAAAGAGCAGTCCCCCCTCGAAGACTCACCCAAAATAGTCCTGCCGTAGTCGGATTGTGGCAATCAACCATTCATCGGATTGCTTCGATAATGCGGTTCAGACTGCGGAGAGGATCGGCAGCCGCGGTTACCGGACGGCCAATCACCAGGAAGTCGGAGCCGGCCCCGAGGGCCTCCCGCGGTGTGGCTGCCCGGGCCTGGTCATTGAGAGCTGTCCCGGCGGGACGGATTCCGGGCGTCACCAGGAGAGGGGAGGAACCGAAGTGCCGGCGCAATCGGACGACTTCGGCCGGAGAGGCCACCAGGCCATCCACGCCGGCCTCCAGGGCCGTATCGGCCAGCCGCAGAACCTGCTCTGCCGGGGTACCGGCGACTCCAATGCGTTCAAGGTCGGAGGAGGCCAGGCTGGTCAACAGCGTCACCGCCAGAACCAGGGGACGCTCCGGCTCAGCCGGGGCCGATTTCAGCGCGCCCATCACCGCCGACAACATTGCGGAACCGCCGGCGGCGTGAACGGTGATCATGGAGACGCCCATGGCTCGGGCGGCCAGGGCGGCCTTGGCGGCGGTGTTGGGAATATCGTGGAACTTCAGGTCCAGGAATACCCGCTCACCCATCCGCAGAATCCGGGCCACCACGGACGGTCCTGCCGAGGTGAACAGTTGACTGCCCACCTTGAACAGGCCCACCCGGCCGCGCAACCGCCGCACCAATCCCAGACCCTCGTCGGGAGAGTCGACGTCCAGGGCGATAATGATCCGACCTTCAGCCTTCACACGATCCTTCAGTCAACCCGCAGCCGGCCGATCACCGAGCGGATGGAGGCGAAACCCTTGCGCCGGCAGAATTCCCCCAATCCCCGTATCACCCTCAGCGGAGCCTGCGGATCCACAAAGTTGGCCGTCCCCACCTGCACGGCCCTGGCTCCCACGATCAGATACTCCAGCGCGTCCTCGGCCGTCCGGATACCGCCAATGGCCACCACCGGAATTTCTACCGTCCGCACCACTTCGTAAACCATCCTCAAGGCCACCGGCTTGATCGCCGGCCCGGAGAGGCCTCCCGTGATGTTCCCCAACCGCGGGCGGAAACTCTCCACGTCCACCGACATGCCCGTCAACGTGTTGACCAGACTGAGCGCGTCCGCCCCTCCGTCTTCGGCAGCCCTGGCCAGCTCCCTGATATCGGTCACGTTGGGAGACAGCTTGACCAGCACCGGACGGCGAGCCCGCAACTTGACGGCCTCGACCACCTCGCGGGTAGCGCCCGGATCGGAGGCGTACATCCGTCCCCCGGACTTCACGTTGGGGCAGGAGATGTTGAGCTCATAACCCGCCAGGCCTTCCGAATCGTTCAAGACCTCCACCACCTGCACGTACTCTTCGGTGGTGAATCCAAACACGTTGGCGAAAACGCGGGTTCGATAGTCGCGAAGCAGGGGCAGCTTGCTGGATACGAACTCGCTCACCCCTACGTTCTGCAGACCCACGGCATTCATCATTCCCATGGCTGTGCCGTGGAGCCGCGGACCCTCGGCGCCTGCCATCGGCTCTATGGAAAGTCCCTTGACAACAATGCCCCCCAGCCGGTTCAAGTCCACCAACCGGCTGAACTCTTCACCGTAACCAAACGTGCCGCTGGCGGTCATCACCGGGTTCTTCAGCCTGATGCCCGCAAATTCGGTACTCAGATCAACCATGGCAGACGGGTGGCTATTGGTCGTTTCAATTCCCTGCTCGCATCAAGGCCGCATTCTTGCCCAAGCCGGAAATCGGAAAGGGCAATCAACCTGCCTGCCCTGCCTCCTTATCCGGATAGCCCTAACGGAACGAATGCTTGCCGCGGGATTGAAACAGAAGTTCGAGGGCCTCTTCAAGAAGCGCTTGAGAGGTCGTGTCCTCCTCGACGGCAATGAGTCGAAGCTGCTTCACCGTTTCCGGAGGGAAATGTCCCCCGACGTGCCTCGTCTCCTGGCGCGAACGGCCACGCCCGCTCCGCGTCCCCTTCGGTTTCAAGGCAGTGGCGAATTTGTTGGCCATCCGGAATGCCTCCATTTGCTCAAATACATCTTTGAACACCTACTTGTGTACAATCCTACTAATGTGTACGCGTGAAGTCAAGACGAAGGCCACGGGGCCACGCTCCGATTGAGCCGGTGGCGGCCGGCTCGGGTTCTGTTTCAGAAACCGGGTTGCCGTCTTTCGGAGCGCAACGGCGCTGGATGGCGTTGAATTCCCGGAAGCCGGCGATTTCAATGATAAGATTCCTCTCCTCTGGCCAACGTCCGCCCCTCCCTCCGGACCGACCATGTCGCGCCTACCAGATCTCTGTTCCGACGCGGCCCTCCAGATCCTGCGGTTCACTATTCAGGAAGCGCAAGGCAACGAGGTCTTCTTCCTCGGAACCACCGACGAGACCGGAGTCCTTCAAGAGGTCGATCCCCTGGCGCGGGGCAACGACTCGGCCGTTCCCGCCCTTCTCCAGGTGGCTTCTCCGGGAGACGTGATCCTCCACAACCACCCTTCGGGACACCTGGTCCCTTCCGAAGCGGACCTCGAGCTGGCTGCTCACTACGGCAACCAGGGGGTGGGCTTCTATATCGTGAACAACTCCGTGGACAAGGTCTACGTCGTCGTGGAGGCATTCAGAAAACCTGTTGCTCCGACGCTCGAAGTTTCCGAAATCCTCCAACTGTTCGCCCCCGGCGGTGCTCTTGCCGAGAAATTCAGCGATTACCAGCACCGGCCGGCTCAAGAAAGGATGGCCGAATCCGTCACGGAGACTTTCAACCGTTCCCGGGTGGCCCTGATAGAGGCCGCCACCGGCACCGGAAAGAGCCTGGCCTACCTGATTCCGGCAATCCTGTGGGCAGCTCGCAACCGGCAGCGGGTCGTGGTCTCCACCAACACCATCAATCTGCAGGAACAGTTGATCCACAAGGATATTCCGCTGCTGCGGCAAGTGTTGGACTGTGAATTCAATGCCGTACTGGTCAAGGGAAGGAGCAACTATCTGTGCCTGGACAAGCTGCAGGCCCTGGATCGGCAGGGAAAGCTGTTTCTGGAGGAGGAGTGGACCGATTTCACCGCGCTATCCCAGTGGGCTCGGCAGACCTCAGACGGCAGCCGTTCCGATCTGTCTCTCAATGTCTCTTCCGCCCTGTGGGAAAAAGTGGCCTGCGAGAGCGATACCTGCACTCGAATCAAGTGCGATCACTACAGCCGCTGTTTCTTCTACAAGGCGCGGCGCCAGGCGGCCGCCGCCGACCTGCTGGTGGTGAACCACCACCTGCTGTTCGCCGACCTGGCCGTGCGCCGAGCCACCGGGCGATACCATGATGCCGCCGTCCTCCCACCTTATTCCAAAATGATTCTGGATGAAGCCCACAACGTGGAGGACATCGCCACCGAGTATTTCGGCGTGCAGGTTTCCAAGCTCTCCCTGCGCAGGCTGCTGGCGCGCTTCTACCAGGTCAAGAAACGGGGGACCGTCCGCGAGAAAGGGGCCATCCCCATACTGTTGGCCGGACTCCGCTCCCTGGGGAAGCAAGTCGATCCCGACCTGTCGGATCGTATCGAAGAGCACGTCCGAAGCCGCCTGCTGCCGGAACTGGAGCAGACCTCGTTTCTGGCCGAAGGGGTGTTCAACGACTGCGCCACCTGGTTCGAGGCCCACAGCCGCGAACCCACCGCGGAAAGGAAAGTCCGCTTCACCAGCCATCTCTACCGGCAGGAAGACTGGAAGGTCGCTATCCTGGCCCGAATCCACCAACTCTTGCAGGCCGCCCAGGTCCTGTACGGAAACCTGCGGGCGGTGGATCGGCTGCTGGCCAATCTTTCGGAGGAGACTCGCGACGCCCTGCAACGCCAGAGAATCGAGTTGAATGCCCTGACCGATCGGCTGGAGGCGACAACGGTCACCCTGGCCGAGATCTTCGGGGCCGAGGAAAGCAACAAGGTCCGGTGGATCCAATGGTCCCCGACCCGATCAGGCAAACGGGTAACCTTCCGACAAGTCCCCCTGTTCATCGGCGATCTCCTGCGTCAGAACGTTTTCGAACGGTTCGACACCGTGGTGATGACCAGCGCCACACTCACCAGCAAGAAGCGATTCGACTACCTGAAAGAGCGCCTGGGGCTTCAGCAAGGTGCGGGCTCGCGCCTGCTGGAGCTGGCGCTCCCTCCAGTCTTCGACTACCGGCGCCAGGCCGTTCTGGCCATTCCCACCGATCTGCCCTATCCCGACCATGGCGGCTTCGCCGAGGCCCTCGGCCGGTTTCTGCTTCGGGCCCTGGAATCCTCCCAAGGCAAGGCCCTGGTGCTCTTTACTTCCCACGCCCTTCTGAGCCGCACCTACCAATGCCTGGTTCAGCCCCTGAGCCGATTGGGGATTGCCGCCCTGAAACAGGGAGACGCCCCCAGGCACCGGCTCACAGGCCATTTCCGGAGGGACAAGACCAGTGTTCTGTTTGCCACCGCCAGTTTTTGGGAAGGTGTGGACGTCGCCGGCGAGTCTTTGGAGAACCTCGTTCTGACCAAGCTTCCCTTCAGCGTTCCACGAGACCCGGTGGTGGCGGCTCGAATCGAGGCCATCCGCAACCGGAATGGCGATCCGTTCCTCGAGTACATCGTTCCGCAGGCCGTGATTCGTTTCCGGCAGGGGTTCGGACGGCTGATCCGCGACCGCAAGGATCGCGGCTGCATCCTGATTCTGGACCGGCGGGTTCTGGACAGGTCCTACGGCCGGACCTTCCTGGATTCGCTTCCCGACTGCCGGCGCGTGGCCGGCAACAGCGACCTGGTCCTTGAGAATCTCAGAGAGTTTTTCGGGACGGGCGCCTGACAGACCCCGGCGTCTGCCCCCCACCGCATCGGCCTTCGCCCGCAGCTCGGCCGGTGCCACCCCGCGACGGCGCACAAGATCTCGCCCTTGGCTCGCCTTGTGCGCCCCCCACAGGATCGGCCTTCGCCATTCGGCTCGACCTCTCCGACTCCCCCTCAAGGGGGGAGTGATACTTGCGGCTTGCAAACGGCCCCTTGCCCGATTCCTGGGCGTAATGTAAATCATGTTCCCGGTTTGTTGCGTGGATGATGCCCCACCCGGGAACGCGGGCGTCCCGCCCGCACATTTTCCCGGCACAGCCTTGGCCGACTGCGCCGCTGGGATCGAACGGTAACGGGGCCTTGCCCTTCATTCGGACTGGCCATCGCACTTCACGCCGGCAGGATGGCTGCCTGCCTGCAACGTCGCGATGACGTTCCACCACCTCCAGCCAGGAATAAGGATGCGGGCGGGACGCCCGAGTTCCCGGGTGGGGCTCCGCCCGCAGTCGATCCGGTGGGGGGTGGACGCCGCGGCGCCAGGTCAGCGCCTTCAGATTCGCTTGAAGGCCTTCAGAATTTCGTTTTTTTCGTAGCGCAGAATGACGGGACGGCCGTGGGGGCAGGTCATGGGATACCGAGTCTTGAGCAACTCGTCAATCAGCCAGACCATCTTGGACCGATCCAGGTGGGTGTTCACCTTGATGGCCGCATGACAGGCCACCGAGGCGGCAATCTTTTCCTGCAACCGCTCCAGGCTCACCTCCCGAGCCTCCTTTTCCAGGCCCTCCAGCAGCTCGCCCAGCAGCCTGCTGCAGTCTGAGGGACCGAGGTCTGCGGGAAGAGCCTTGACGGCCAGCGTTCGGCGGCCGAAGGGTTCCACTTCGAATCCGCAGGAACTCAGTTCCGGAGTCAGGTCGTCCAGCAGGATCTGCTGGCGGGGGTTCAACTCGACAATCAGCGGCAACAGCAATCGCTGGCTCTCCACCCTGCCTTTGGCGCGTTGCCGGAGGACCTTCTCAAAGAGCACCCGCTCGTGGGCCACGTGCTGGTCGATGATGAGCAGGGACCCGCGATCGCTGGCCACGATGAAGCTATTTTCGATCTGGCCCAGTGGGTGGATGTGATCGGGTGAAATCGTTATCGAGGAGGCGGCTCGGATGGCCTCGGCCCGTTCCCTCGAGACCAGCGCGGAGGCGGCGCAGATGGGGGGCGAGGGATCCCGGACGGGAGCTGGAGTGGCAAGGCCATCCGTTGCCGCCGGCCCGGCAGGCGGGTGAGGGTCCGATCGGGGCTCCAGTCCGCCAGGAACCGGCTCCCCCACCGTCAGCGGCAGGGGGGCGGTCCCGGCAACACCGGCCCGGCCTGAACGGGGCAGCCAGGTCGGCGCAGGCGGGTCCGGCGTCCCGGGGAAAATTGGCGGTTCCACTTCCGTTCCCTCAGGCTGAATGGAAAAGGCGGCTTGAGGACGGGCTTCCATCAATGCCCTGCGAATCGCCTCGCGGAGGCAGTCGTGAATCATCGACTGCCGGCGAAAGCGCACTTCGGTCTTGGACGGATGGACGTTGACATCCACTTCCGCGAAGGGCATCTCGATAAAGACCAGGGCCACGGGGAAGGTCCCCTCCGGAAGAATGCGGCGGTAGGCTTCACCGAGGGCGTGCATGAGAATCCGGTCCCGCACCATGCGGCGGTTCACGAAGAAATAGAGGGATTGGCGGTTGGGCTTCTGCACTTCCGGCTTGGAGACGAAGGCGTGAAACCGGAGCTTTGCTGCCGAGCCCGAATCCTGGGGAGACCCGGAAGTGCTCGGAAGCGGCAGCTCCTCCTCCAGTTCCACCAGTTGCCCGAGCAGCTCCCCTCCGAACACCTGGAACAGTCGGTCGCGCAAGGGTTCGACGGCCTGAAAGTCGAACGTCCCGGATCCCGAGCCGGCCAGGGCAAAGCGGCCTTCCGGATGAGCCAGGGCATACTGAGTCACCACGTTGACCACGTGTCCCAGCTCGGTGCGGTCCGCCCTCAGAAACTTCTTTCGGGCGGGCAGGTTGAAGAACAGGTCCCGCACCGTCAGGGTGGTCCCCACGGCACGGGCAATCTCCCGCACCCCCACCATCCGGGACCCGGCGATTTCCACCGCCGTTCCCACCTTTTCTTCCTTCGACCGGGTCTCCATCAGGAGCCGGGAGACCCCGGCGATACTGGGCAGCGCCTCACCCCGGAAACCCAGCGTGTGGATTTGGCTGAGATCTTCGGCCCGGCGGATCTTGCTGGTGGCGTGCCTCTCAAAGGCCAGCAAGGCATCGTCGGGGGTCATGCCCTCCCCGTCGTCCAGCACCCGGATCAAGCGCTTTCCACCCGCCTGGACGGTGATCTCCAGGTTGCGGGCCCCGGCATCCAGGGAGTTCTCCAGCAGTTCCTTCACCACCGAGGCCGGACGTTCCACCACCTCTCCCGCGGCGATCTTGTTGGCCAGCGCCTCGGGCAGAAGACGTATCCTTGACATGACAATTCAGTCCAGGCTCTTGTCCGCCAGGCGAATCCCCAGCTCGTCCAACTGCTGGTGATTCACGGGAGTCGGACAATCGGCCATCAGGTCGACCGCTCGGGCCGTTTTGGGAAAGGCGATGACATCCCGAATGGAACTGTCACCCGTCAGCAGCATCACGATGCGGTCCAGCCCCAGGGCAATCCCCCCATGGGGCGGCACACCGTATTCCAATGCCTCCAGGAAGAAGCCAAAGCGCAGCCGCGCTTCCTCTTCGTCCAATGCCAGCGCACGAAAGACCCTGGACTGGAGGTCCTGGCGATGGATACGAATCGAGCCACCGCCGATTTCCACCCCGTTGAGCACCAGGTCGTAGGCTCTGGCCCGTACCGACCCGGGGTGGGTCTCCAGCTTGGGGATATCTTCCTCCATGGGGGAGGTGAAGGGGTGATGGCAGGCGACGTGCCGCTTCTCGGCCTCGTCGTATTCGAACATGGGAAACTGGGTCACCCACAGGAAGTGGTTGGCTTGCAGGTCGATTAGGTCTTCCTGCCTGGCCAACTGGAGGCGGACGGCGCCCAGGGAATCCGCCACCACCTTCCGACTCCCGGAAACCAGCAGAACCAGGTCTCCCGGTTGCGCCCCGGCTTGCCGCACCAGGCTGCCGCAACCCGCCTCTCCCAGGTGCTTCCGCAGGGGAGACTGGACACCGGGGTCCAGAACCTTGATATAGGCCAGCGCGGGGGCGCCAAAGACTCGAGCCACCGCCGCCAGGTCGTCCAACTGCTTCCGGGAGTAGGCGGAGCAGCCCGGCACGCGGATTCCCTTGACCTGGCCGCCATTCTGGAGGGCACTCCGAAAGGGCGGAAACTCCGTCTGCTCCAGGCACCGGCTGAAATCGACCAGCTCCAGGCCGAAGCGGGTGTCGGGCTTGTCGGTGCCGTAGCGGCCGATGGCCTCCTCGTAGGGAATACGGGGGAACGGCGTCTCGATGCGGTGCCCCGTCAACTTGAAAATCTCCGCCATCATGGGCTCCACCACCCGGAAAACGGTATCCGGCTGGGCGAACGACATCTCGATATCGATCTGGGTGAATTCCGGTTGCCGGTCGGCCCGCAGGTCTTCGTCCCTGAAGCAGCGCACGATCTGGAAGTACTTGTCCATGCCCCCCACCATCAGGAGCTGCTTGAAGAGCTGGGGCGATTGAGGCAGGGCGTAAAAGCCCTTGGCGTGAAGCCGGGAGGGAACCAGGTAGTCGCGAGCCCCTTCCGGCGTCGACTTGGTCAGAAAAGGCGTCTCGATCTCATAGAAGCCCTGGCTGTCGAGGAAGCGGCGGACGGCCATGGTGGCCTGGTGACGCAACTTGAAATTGTGGCTGAGACGTGGGCGGCGCAGGTCCAGGTAGCGATACTTGAGCCGCAGGTCCTCGGAGGTGGAAATATCGTCCTCGATGGGGAACGGCGGGGTCCTGGACTCATTCAGGAGAAGCAGCGTCGAGGCCAGCACTTCGATCTCGCCGGTACCGATGGCGGGATTCACCGTTTCCGAATCCCGCTGCAGCACCTTGCCCCGAACCATGATCACATACTCCGAGCGCAACCCCTTGGCCTTCTGATGAGCTCCCGGGGACTGGTCGGGATTGAAAAGCACCTGGGTCACCCCTTCACGGTCGCGCAGATCGATAAAGATGAGATGTCCCAGGTCGCGGCGCTTTGCCACCCAACCCATCAGCACCACTTCCCGACCGCTGTCGCCCGTGCGCAGTTGCCCGCAATGATGGGTCCGCTCCACTCCTCCCAACGAGTCCAATGCCAAAGCCGATCTCCTCCCCTGGTGTCCTGTCTCAGAAACCATTCCCAAGCCTGGAAACGACTTCCTCCTGGCTTACAATAATCTGTTGCCCATCCCTCATGCGCTTGAGCGGAAATGCTCCGGTCTTCAACTCGTTCTCTCCCACGATCAGGACATGGCCGGATTGGAGCTTGTTGGCCAGGCGCAGGGCACTCTTGAGGCTGCGGGGAACGAAGTCCAGAAAGCAGCGTATACCCTGGCGGCGATAGTCTCGAGCCATCAGCGAGGCCCTGTCGAAGGCCGGCTCACCCAAGGGGGCGATAAAGAGCTGGGGCCGGTCCGCTGCCGGAGGGGAGTCGCCTTGCTGGCACAGGAGAATGACACGCTCCAGTCCCAGGGCAAAGCCGAAACCGTGGGTGGGCCGGCCCCCCAGGACCTCGGCCAACCCGTCGTAGCGCCCGCCGCCCACCAGGGCATTCTGGGCGCCCAGTCCCGGGCTGGTGATCTCAAAGGTGGTGCGGCTGTAGTAGTCCAGCCCCCGCACCAGTCGGGGCACGACCTTGAACCGGATGTCGCGGCGCTTGAGATGTCCCAGGAACTGATCGAAGTGCAGGCGGCAGGGCTCGTCCAGACACTCCAGGATCGACGGAAGCGTCTCGATGGCGGGCTGGCAGGGCTCGCGCTTGCAATCCAGAACCCGCAGTGGATTGGAACGGCAGCGCCGGCGGCAGTCGGGGCAGAGAGCGTCTACCCTTTCGCTTAGCGCGACTTGCAGTTTCTGCGAAAAACGGGCCCGGCATTGGCTGGAGCCGATGGAGTTCACCAGCAGCTCGGTCTCTCCGACTCCGATCCGATCCAGGAACAGTTGCAGCAGCTCGATCACTTCCGCTTCGATGGCCGGATGATCCGAGCCCAGCACCTCGGCTCCCAACTGGTGGAACTGCCGGAAGCGTCCCTTCTGCGGGCGTTCCCGCCGGAACATGGGCCCCAGGTAGTAGACCTTCCAGATCTGCGGGTCCCGATGGACCTGGTGTTCCAGATAGGCCCGAACCACCGACGCCGTCCCCTCGGGACGCAGGGTGAGCGAGCGGCTGTCACGGTCGTCGAAGGTGTACATCTCCTTGGCCACGATATCGGTATCTTCGCCCACTCCCCTGGCAAACAGCTCGGTGCTTTCGAAGACCGGCGTGCGGATTTCGGAGAAGCCGTAGACCGAGAGGATCTCCCTGGCGATCTCCTCCACCCGATTCCATACCGCCGATTCCTGCGGCAGAATGTCTCGAGTTCCCTTGATGGCCTTGATCATGGGTGTTCCCTTGGGCAGGCTCGATTGGGGTGCTTCAACCAAATGGGAGACCCGGGCGGGAACCTGTCGTTTGAAACGGAATCCGCACCCCCGGAGAGAATTGCGACATCACCGTGGGCCTGACTGGCGCAGACGCCACCGTCGCCAAAAACGAGTAAAGCTAGCACAAGCTACCCGGCCAGGCAAGCGAGCCCGGGGGGCCTCGGGGGATCTCGGATTGGACGTCAATAAAGGAATTTACATGGATGGACAGGATATACAGGATTTATAGTTGATCGTCTGGGGTGCGGGCTCCGGGACGGGAGTTTTCACCCCCCCTGAGTTCGAACATACCCTTTTCTTCAACTTCAAGGATTCCAAGAACCTGCTCCCAAGCTAATGGATTCGTTCAAACGGGCACCGGAACATCGAGCGAGTCAGCTTTCCGCGCAGCAGCCAGACAGACAGGGACGAGGAGAGTTTGTGTCGCACCGACACCACTCTGAGCGAGGTGGAAGCGGTGATTCGCTCGCCGAAGCCCGAACTGGGCCTGCGGCCGACATGCCATCACAAGCCGGTGCGGTCGAAAGGCCACTTGTTCCTGACCGTTATCGCCTATCAACTGCTGCGGGTCGTCCGCAAACGCCTCAAGCAGGGGGGCAATGGCTCCAGTTGGACCACGGTGGGGCGCATCCTGGCAGGACAGCAGCTGGACGGTGCGGTAGGGCGCCTGTCACGTTGTTCGGCATCAGCATGGACCGATCGACCAAGGATCGATGACACTCACCTCCGTACCCTCGAAATCCCGTACGTTGCGGGTGACCAGAATAGCGGCCCTGGAGCAGCAAATGGCAGCGATCTGGCAGTCGGCCTCGCCAATGGGCCGGCCCGCACGGCGGCGGCCCGCAGCAATTCTTGCGTAGGCTCGGGCCGCAGCACTGTCGAACGGCAGAATCCGTTCACCGAATCCCACGTCGAGCCACCGGCTCATGGCAGCTTCCAGCTCTTTTTTCCGCCGACCAGCCGGAGCGATGGCGACGCCGTAGCGCAGTTCGGCTTCGCTGACCGCCGTCAGGAACATGTCGTCCGCGTCCCGCTCTGCAATCCATGCCGCGACTGAGGCCGTCGGCGCCGGACGCATGAGTTCGGACGCAACATTCGTGTCAATGACGTACATCCGCACGTCTCAGGAGAATTTCGGAGCTTCGCGCATAGGGCCGCGCGGCGGAAGGTCAAGCTCGACGCCGCCGAAGGGTGCGAAACACTCGCGGGTAAACTCCACCAGGTTCCGTGGCCGGGACCTCCCTTCGCTCACGGCCTCACGCAAGATGATGCGCACCTCCTCCTCCATCGAACGGCTGTGCTCGGCAGCGCGGACGCGCAGGCGCGTCCTGACGTCATCATCGAGATTGCGGATGGTGATGCTCGCCATTTGTCGATCCTCAGGGTTCGAAAGAGTCAATGCTACCGCAAGCTTGCAGTGCAATCAACGACGCGCAGTTCGCACACACTTCCCGACGGCGTGGTGCCTGCAATGTAGCACATATTGCCGTTGTCGGGTGTATTGCATAGCGTGCTTGTCGAGCAAGCCGAACAAGAATTTCGCAAGCGAGCGCACGTTTGTGCAGCAACGTTTCGTCCTGTTTATCCTGAATATGCCTGTTCCGAACTTCAGCCAACCGCCTTAACCGGACTTGGACCCTGCTGCAGTTAGTCCACAAGGATCCGTTGTTTCGCTCTCGAATGATCCGCTCGGCTGTGCAGTGGGGGGCTGGTGGGTGACTTCCCAAGGCCTGACGTGCGCCCAAGGGGATCAAGAGCCTCTGAACAGAAGCTCCGATTGGAACCGGTCAAAGGCTGTGATAGTTTAGCCCCCCGGTTCGAGCTGTTGGACCCGTCTCGCTTGCCGTCGAGACAACCGTAGAGCAAGCCTATGTTCCGCTACAGCTACATCATCATCCCCCCCCTGGAGTCGCTCGGGTTCGAGCAAAGAGTCCGGGAAACCCTGGCCCTGCTGAAGGAGTGCGGCTACGCCGGGGTTGAAGTGAATCTGACCGATTCACCGGCTCTGGACCTGGATCGTCTGGAGCAGTGGCTGGAGGAGCTGGACCTGGTGATCCCCTCTTTCCTGACGGGCGAGGCCTACGGGCAGGGGCTCTGCCTGAGTTCGCCCGATCCGTCCGTCCGAGGGAAAACCGTCGACCGCCTGGTGGGCTTCCTGGAGGTGGCCACGCGATTCCGGTCCATTCTGGTGGTCGGCCTGCTACAGGGACTCCTGAGCGACGAGCCCGAAGTTGAGGCCGCCCAGGCAAGAATCCGGGACGGACTCCGGCAGGTCGCCGCGCAGGCCGAGGTCCAAGGGGTCGACGTGGTGGTGGAACCGGTCAACCACTTGCAGGTGGGCTTCAACAACAGCGTAGCCGAAGTCCGGCGACTCATTGCCGAGGTGGGATCTCCCGCCCTCAGGCCCATGGTGGATACCATCCACATGAACGTGGAAGAGCGCTCCCTGGTGGAGCCCATCCTGGAATGCGGTTCCTCCCTGCGCCACGTCCACCTCTGCGAGAGCAACGGGTCCCTGCCGGGCACGGGGCACCTGGACTTCGCCGCCGTCCTGAGAGCTCTCGACCGGATCGGCTACGATGGCTTTGCGTCCGTAAAGGTCTATCGCGGTGCCAGCCTGCAGGATGCGGCCCCCCACAGTCTCCGTTACTTTCGACGACTCCATGCCGGATCGCCGGCGTCCGGCGGTGGCTGAGCGAGACCCGTTCACCGCCACCCCTCCTGCCATGACCCCCCGATCCCCCTGCAACCTGTGCGGCGCTCGAGAGGCGCAGGAAGTCGCCAGGCTGGACCGGCACGGGAAGCCTCTGGCAACCGTCATCTGCCGGAAATGCGGGCTGGTTTGGAGCGACCCCGTTCCCACCGAGGAGACCCTGAAGAAATTCTACGCCGAGGAGTACCGGTTGCAGTACAAGGGAGTTTCCCGGCCGACTCCGGAACACGTCTACCGGGCCGGCAAAGTCGCCGCCCAGCGCTTCCGCCACCTGAAGAAACTACTGAAACCGGGCTCGGTGATTATCGACGTGGGTTCGGGAGGGGGTGAGTTCGTCTACCTGATGCGCCGCCTCGACTTCGATGCCCAGGGAGTCCAACCCCACGAGGGCTACGCCCGCTACGCACAGGAAGAGCTGGGGATTCCGGTTCACCTCGGCTTCGTGCGCGACGTCCGGCTTCCCCCGGCGAGTTGCCACATGGTGACGATCTACCATGCCCTGGAGCACATGGCCTCTCCCTCCGAGGTGCTGGAGCATGTCAGGGAGTGGCTGGAGCCTCGGGGTTGGCTGGTGATCGAGGTCCCCAACGTGGAGGCCACCTGCCAGTCCCCGGGCCACCGCTTCCATCGAGCCCATCTCTACAGCTTCAATCCGGCCAGCCTGCGCCGGTTGGGGGAAAAAACCGGCTTCCGCCCGCACCGAACCGATCTTTCTCCCGACGGCGGCAACATCACGGCCATTTTTGCAAAGGAGAACCTCGGATCCATCCGAACGGAAATCCCCGGCAACTGCGAGCGGGTCATGGGCGTCATCCGGCGTCACACGCTCCTGCGGCACTTCGCCTCTTCCCACCCCTACGCCAGGCCTCTCCGAAAGCTCCAGGGGCGATTGCAGGAGAAATGGGCTACCCGCCGGTTCGGAAGCGGCAAGGAACTGCTCGACGCCATCCGATCCCGGGAGCTGCCAGCGCATTTCCCTTGAGTCCGGGGGAGTCCTTTGTCTGGAACACCACTTTCCCACCCTGTATCAGCCGCCCCGTCGTTCGGAACCCGTTTTTTTTGTCGCCGCCATCGCGGCTTCGGCAGTGCAGGGTTCATTGCTATATTTTGCAGAGGCATTGCGTTCCGGGAGGGGTGCTCCTAAATCGCCGCCTACGCGGCTAGGGCAGTGCAGGGCTCATACGACCCCGGGTTGACACCCGGGGCTAAGTGCTGGCGCGGCTACGCCGCTCTATAGGGAGGGCCTGTAGGGAACATTTCCTCGCACGACCCACGCCAACCGCGGCTTTACCGCTCTCCCTGAAATCACGACACTGCCGGGGGACAGGATTTTCTGACTGATTTTACCCGTGGGCGTCAGCCGGGCGAAGCCATTGGAACTCGGCGTCCCATACAGGAGTTGAGCCGCGAACGCGGCGTCAGCAAACCCCGGCAAGCATGAGTCGAACGCAGACGAACGCAATAACGTTCCTCACCGGCAAGAATGCTGTTTGAGCTGTCTTCCTTCACAGCCGCGAACGCGGTGACAACACTTAGCCGTGGGCGTCAGCCCATGGGACTCGGCGTCCCGTACAGGAGTTGAGCCGCGAAGCGGCGAGCACTTAGCCGTGGGCGTCCCCATGGAAAACGTCCCGTCTGAAACAACCATGCTCCACCCTCATATGATCCGCCCGGGACCCGGGCGAGACGTGTGGTATGATGCCCTTCCTCTTGCAATTCGGGCGGGACTCCTCACGCGAAACCCATTCCATGCATTCAAGTGAAGACCACGACCAAGGCTCCGAGGAGCTGATTCGGGAACCCCGCCGCCATCCCTGGCTGTGGCTGGTCTATCTGCTCCTTTACACCGTCGCCATCCCCTGGTACTGGCCGGCCGGATACCGAGGCCCGTTGATTCTGGGACTGCCTCTGTGGGTGGCGGTCTCGCTGCTTGCAGTGCTGGTACTGGCCGGATGGACCGGCTGGGTGATCTCTCGCTATTGGAAGACCGTCGGGGAAGAAGACTCCCATGGGGGCCAGTGAAAGCCAGTTGACCTTCGGTTGGGGGGCGTTGACGGTCATCGCCCTCTACCTGTTTTCCACCATCGGCGTCGGTTGGCTGGCGCGGCGCAGCAGTCGGGGCCACAGCCTGTCGGACCACTACCTGGCGGGACGATCCCTCGGCTTTCTGGCTCTCTTTCTCACTCTTTACTCCACTCAATACAGCGGCAACACGCTCTTCGGCTACACCGGGATCTCCTACCGAATCGGCTTCGGTTGGACCGCCTCCATCCTGTTCATGTTCTCGGTAATCACCGGGTACCTGCTGTTCGCGCCACGGCTGGTGGCCCTCTCCCGCAAGAAGCAGTTCATTACCCCGGGAGATTACATCGCCCACCGCTTCGGCTCGCCCCGGCTCACCCTGCTCAGCACCCTGCTGATGATCTACGCCCTGGCCAACTATACGCTGGCCCAACTGAGGGCCATAGGAGCCGCCGTCGAGGGCCTGACCAACGGAGCGGTACCCTCCGCCTACGGCATCATCACCCTGGCCGTCATCATGGTGGTCTATGAAACCCTGGGAGGGATGCGCAGCGTAGCCTGGACCGACATGATCCAGGGCATCCTGCTGCTGTCGGGATTCCTGATGCTTCTCTTCATGGTGCCCGGCCTGGCCGGCGGCCTGCCCGCGGTGGTGGAGCATCTCAGCCGCATCGACCCCGCCAAGGTTCAGGCGCCGACCCTGGAGGGATGCATGAACTGGATCAGCTACGTGTTCCTCTTTGGATTCGGGGCGGCCATCTACCCCCAGGCCATCCAACGCCTCTACGCCAGCCGATCCACCCGGGTGCTCAAACGGTCCCTGGCTCTGATGACCATCATGCCCTTCACCACCGCACTCATCGCCATGATCTGCGGGGTGACCGGAAGCATGGTGCTGCCCGACCTGGCGCTCGGAGAAACCGACCAGGTACTGGCCCGGATCTGCAGCCTCATCATGAACCAGTCGACCGAGGGGTATTGGCTGGTGGTCCTCATCTTCGCGGCCGCCCTGGCGGCCCTGATGTCGACGGCCGACTCGGCCCTGCTCTCCATCTCCTCCATGGTCACCAAGGACATCTACCAGGTCTACTTCCGTCCCCAAAGCAGTGAGGTCGAGCTGACCAGGGTCGGCAAATGGTGCTCCTGGATCATCGTCACCCTGCTGGTGATCATCGCCATCGGGACCGAGAAAACGCTGATCCGCCTCCTCGAACTCAAGTTCGAGGTGCTCATCCAGATCGCTCCCTGCTTCTTCCTGGGCCTCTATTGGAAACGGCTACGGGGTCAAACCGTCCTGACGGGCATGCTGGCGGGCTTGCTGGTGGGCCTGGGACTGACCTGGCTGGGCTACCCCCGCCTGTGGGGTTTCCATGCCGGAGTTGTCGGCCTGCTGGTGAATTTCGGCTGCTGCCTGGTGGGCACTCTGCGGACACCTGCTTCCGTGAAGGCATGAACGGCTACCGTTGCGCACATCTCTATATATGACGGGCTATTGGCGCATTCGCTCCCCGTCACCACCTATCCCACCAAATAGATCAACGCCAGCGGCACCAGAAAGAAGGTCGTCCCCACGTAGACCAGGGGGACCAGTCTGGACTTGAGCGACCACTCGGCCAGCACCTCGGCCATGGTGATGGGGATTCGCCGGATCGGCCAGACCAGCGCAACCCCGAACAGGTTGACCAGCAGGTGGGCGAAGGCTACCGTCACCGCCGCCGGATTGCCCGTCACCAGCGAGGCCAGCAAGGCGGTGATGGTGGTTCCGATGTTGGCGCCCAGGGTAAAGGGAAAGATCTGCATCAGCGACAGAATCCCGGCGCCCGCCAGCGGGACGGCCAGGGAGGTGGTGATCGAACTGCTCTGTACCGCTATGGTCAAGAGAACCCCCAGGATCAAGGCCAAGGGCGCCGTCCTGAACAGCATCCGGTCGACGAAACTTTCGATCCTGCCGATGACGAGGGACTTGAGGACCACTACCAGGTAGCGCAGCGAAAGGAACAGGAGGCCCACCGCGATGAGCAGCATGAGGGCTCCTGATTCCGAGGTTCCTAGACCGATGACCTTCACGGCAGGCTCCACCATTGTCTTGATCGGATTGACCAACTGCAGCCCTCCCGAGCCCCTGAGTGCCTCGGTCAGCAGGGACGAGGCGTGGCCGAGCACGTTGGTGAACAAGTGCAGGGGGAAAAAGACCACTACCAGGATGAGATTGAAAAAGTCGTGGACCGTGGCCGCCGCAAAGGCGCGTCTGAACTCGTCGGGTCGAGAGAGGTGGCCCACCGAGACCAGCGTGTTGGTGACGCTGGTGCCCACGTTTGAACCCAGGATGATGGGGATCGCTCCCTGAATATCCAGGGCTCCCCCGGCTACCAATCCCACCGTCATGGCCGTAACGGTCGAGGAACTCTGCACCATGCTGGTGGCCAGAATTCCGATAAACAGGCCCAGAAACGGATTGGCGGTAGTGGCCAGCAGTTGCTCGGCGAATCCACGGCCGAAGAACTTGAAGGATGCCCCCATCAGGGAGATGCTCAGAAAGAACACGTAGAGCAGCGCCAGCAGCAGCAGCACTCTCAGAATCGGCCTGCCAAGAAACTGTTGAAAGGTGATAGCCTTGCCTCCTCGCGCCCATGGAGCCTGGGGTGAAGCAGGATGCCGCGGCTTACTCAAGCACCTTGAAATCCGCCACCCGTCCTCCCTTGAAGCGTACCCGGCAACGCCCTCCTGCTCCCCCCGGCCTGCGCCTGAACTCATACACCTGGACGTCTCCCGCTTCCCGGGTGACCAGTCTGCCGTCTCCAATGGAGAGTGCGACCTGGGTAAAGGTCATGTCCAACGCCAACTTGTGTTCCCGGATGAGCCTCCAGGTATTCTCGCTCCAGTGCGAGTAGAGCTCTCGGGGGTCCTTGGCATAGAAGAACTGGTCCAAAACCATCTGGTAGAGCTGCCGTTTCCCGTCAAACGTACCGATGACGGTTCCCATGGCCGCCCCTTCCTTCTCGAAGACGGCCAGGACCTGCCTGTCTCCCGACCGGCCCGGAGAGGGCTGCTCCACCACACCGTTCACCACCAGCTCTTCCAGGGCGAGAAGCTGCCCTGCCCCACCTCCGGCCCTCGACTTCCCGCCCTTGCCAACAGGGAAATAGGACAACTGAAATCCCTTTTTCACCCAAATCGGCTTCCCCACCAACCGCTTGGCATCCTCCAACCCCGAGATGTAGAACCGGGGAAGTCGCACCAGGTAGTCCCGCTGGATCCTTTTGGAGGCCGTCTTTTTGGGAGTGACGGGGCGACTGCGGTCGTAGAGCATCCAGCCCACCCGGAGAGCCAGCAGGGCCATCAGCACGGCTGCCCAGATGATCCTTCTCTTGGCACGTTTGGAGAGCTTCATTCGATTGTCCTCTCGACGGAATTTGAACTGCCTTAGAATAAATCCGGTTCGTTCGGTTCTCTGACAGCGGGTGCCCGAACCCGAGGGAGGTCGAGCCGGCCGAAGGACCGGCGCCCCCGGGAAGGAAACCTGTCCCGGGCTTCGACGAACCCTGGCTTTCGATTCACCCCATCCTCACCCCGGAGCGATCATGAAGGCGGTTGTTTTTGATCGGAGGCTTGAAGTCGTCGACGCACCCAAGCCGGTTTTCACCGGGGACGAAAGCGTGGTGGGTCTGATCCAGGCAGGCATATGCAACACCGATCTTGAAATCACCCGAGGGTACTTCGGATTCAAGGGCGTGCTGGGCCACGAGTTCGTCGGCAGAGTCGAGTCCTCCAGGACCCCTTCTCTGGTGGGCGCCCGGGTGGTTGGAGAAATCAACGCCGCCTGCCGCCGCTGCGAGTTCTGCCGATCCGGTTGGGGCAGACACTGTCCCCAACGCTCGGTGCTGGGAATCCTGAACCGGGACGGCGCTTTTAGCGAGTACTTTACCCTTCCGGAGCAGAATCTCCATCCGGTTCCCGATTCGGTCTCCGACGACGACGCGGTCTTTGTGGAACCGGTCGCCGCCGCCTGTGAGATTCTAGACCAGGTCGACATTCAAAACGTCGAAAAGATCGCCGTCCTGGGTGACGGAAAGCTCGGGCTGCTGATCGCCATGGTCCTGGACCAGGCCAAACCGGCCACCCACCCTCCCGTGACCCTGATCGGCAAGCATCCGGAGAAAATGCGCCTGGTCGAAGACTTGGGGGTCGAAACCCTCCACCTGCGCTCGGCCCAAGCGGCCGCCCGTTCCTTCGAGCTGGTGGTGGAAGCCACCGGTTCGCCGCCGGGACTGGACCTTGCTCTTCGACTACTGAGACCGCGTGGCACGGTGGTCCTGAAGTCGACTTTTCATGGACGGCAGTCCTTCGATCCGGGCTCGGTGGTGGTGGACGAACTCACCCTGTTGGGGTCTCGTTGCGGCCGCTTCCAACCGGCCCTCGACCTGCTGGTCCGCCAGCGCATCCGCCCCAGCAGACTGATCCGGGAGTCCCTGCCTCTGGCCAAGGCGGTAGAGGCGTTCCGATTGGCTCAATCCCCCGGTGTGCTGAAAGTGCTGCTGCGGCCGTGAAGTTTGAAGTTTGAAGGGTGAAGTTTGAAGGGGGACGGGCCGCCCGAAGGGCGCGCCCCCGGGAGCGCGGGCGTCCCGCCCGCAACCGTATTCCTGGCGGGAGGTCGCGGAGCGTCAGCGGGACGTTGCAGGAAGGCAGCGGGCCTTTCGGCGTGAACCGCACCGACCTGGCCCGAGGAGGACCACGGCGCAGTTACGGGTCGAACCCGGTGGCGGAGGGGGCCGAGGCCGTGCCGGACATGGTGCGGGCGGGACGCCCGCGTTCCCGGGTGGGCATCCCCTGCCTGTCGGTCCGAGGCGCGGCCGCTCAGGTCTGCAGCAATCCCAGCTTGAAGGGGGGCGAGTCCGGATCGAGGGAGGCCACCTGGAGGCTTCGGATGAGCACCTCCCGGGTGCGGGCCGGATCGATCAGAGCATCCACCCAGAGCCGGGCCGCTCCATAGCGAGGGTCGGCCTGCTGTTCAAAGGTCTCCCGAATCTCGGCCGCCAGCTCCAGGCGCTGCTCATCCGTCAGCCCGGCTCCTGCCCTTTCCTTCTGAGCGAGTCGGACATCCACCAGGGTGCGGGCTGCCTGCTCCCCGCCCATGACCCCGTAGCGGGCGCTGGGCCAGGCGAAGAGAAACCTGGGCCCGTAGGCTCTGCCGCACATGGCGTAGTGGCCGGCTCCGAAGCTGCCGCCCAGGATCACCGTAATCTTGGGAACGACACTGTTGGAGACCACGTTCACCATCCGCGCTCCGGCCTTGATGATGCCCCCGTGCTCGGCCTCCTTCCCCACCATGAATCCGTTGACGTCGTGTAGAAAAATGAGCGGGATGCCGTTCTGGTTGCAGTCCATCATGAAGCGCGCCGCCTTGTTGGCGCTCTCGGCGTAGATCACGCCGCCGACTTCCAGGCGTCCGTCCTGCCTCTGCCGATGCTGCCTCTGATTGGCCACCAGGCCCACGGCAAACCCACCCAGCCGGGCATACCCGGTGATCAGGGTCTGGCCGTAGTCTTTCCGGAACTCGGTGAATCGGCTGTCGTCCACCAGGCGCGCAATCACTTCCCGCATCTCATACTCGCCGGCGGGATCGGCGGAGACGATTCCCCCAAGCTCCGCCGGGTCGTAGCGGGGCTCCACCGAGGGGCGGCAATCCGGACCGGAACCCGTCCGCCGTCCCATCTTGTCCACCAACTCCCGAATGCGCCGCAGGCAACTGAGATCGTCCTTTTCCCGGAAGTCGACGGTGCCGCTGAGGCTGGCGTGCACCCCGGCGCCACCCAGTTCCTCGCTGGACACCTCCTGCCCGATGGCCGCCTTGACCAGAGCCGGTCCGGCCAGATAGAGCCCGCTTCCCTCGGTCATGAGCAGCTTGTCGCACATCACCGGCAGATAGGCTCCGCCGGCCACGCAGGAGCCCATCACGGCGGTGATCTGCGGAATCCCCCGGGCAGACAGGACGGCGTTGTTGTAGAAGACCCGGCCGAAGTCGTCGGTGTCGGGGAATACGTCCTCCTGCAGAGGCAGAAAAATGCCTGCGGAGTCCACCAGGTAGACAATGGGAAGACGGTTCTCCAGCGAGATGGTCTGGGCTCGCAGCACCTTCTTGGCGGTCATGGGAAAGAAGGACCCCGCCTTGACGGTGGCGTCGTTGGCGATGACCATGAAGTGACGCCCGCAAATCTTGGCGATTCCCGCGATCACGCCGGCGGCCGGGGCGCCGCCCCACTCGGCATACATCCGGTGGGCAGCGTAGATCCCGAGCTCGAGGAAAGGGGGCTCGGGATCGATGAGGTGCCGGATCCTCTCCCGGGCAGTCAGGCGGCCCTTGGCATGCTGTCTGCCTGCAGCCTCGGCGCCTCCTCCCTGCAGGATGGCGGCCTCGTCCCGGCGCATCCGGGCCACCAGCGATTCCATCGACCGCCGGCGCCTCTGAAATCGAGGGTTGCGACGGTCGACCGCGCTTTGCAATACCTCGGTAGAATCTGCCATCGTCCTGGGTCCCCGGCCTCGAGGAATGTTGCGACATCCTGCGCAAGGGAAAACGGTTGGGGGCATCGCCACCGGTCGCTCCAGCCGGGCGGCACAGCCCGCGTCCCCCCTCCTGCGTCTCAGAGCAGGCTCATCTCCTTCTCTTTCAAGGCCTTTATCCGGTCTCGCAACCGGGCGGCGGCCTCGAACTCGAAGTTCCGGGCCGCCTCTTTCATCCTGGCCTGCAGCTTGAGGATCTGGGCTTCGATTTCATCGGGAGAGGTCGCCTCGACGGCTTCCTGCTCCGGCGCCAGGTCCACGTAGTCCGCCTCGACCATGGCGATCAGGTTCATGTCGACCGGCTTCAAGATCGACTCCGGCGTGATCCCGTGTTTGCGGTTGTAGCGAAGCTGCTTTTCCCGCCGCCGGTTGGTCTCGTCCAGGGCCTGTCTCATGGACGCCGTCACCTGATCGGCGTAGAGAATGGCCTGGCCTCTCAGGTGGCGGGCAGCTCTCCCGATGGTCTGAATGAGAGAATCGCGGGACCTCAGAAAGCCTTCCTTGTCGGCATCCAGGATGGCGACCAGCGACACTTCGGGAAGGTCGAGCCCCTCGCGCAGCAGGTTGATGCCCACCAGCACGTCGAATTCTCCCAATCGCAGGCCTCGCAGGATCTTGATCCGCTCCAGCGTATCGATCTCCGAATGCATGTAGCGGCAGCGGACCCCCACCTCGCGATAGTACTCGGCCAGGTCCTCGGCCATGCGCTTGGTCAGGGTGGTCACCAGCACCCTTTCCCGCCGTTTTTCCCGCAGGCGAATCTCGTGAAGCAGGTCGTCCACCTGGGACCTGACGGGCCTCACCTCCACCGCGGGATCCACCAGCCCGGTGGGACGAATGATCTGCTCCACCACGGCGCCGCTGGTCCTGGTCAGTTCGTAGGGTCCGGGCGTGGCCGAGACATAGACCACCTGATTGAGCCGTCGCTCGAATTCCTCGAACTTGAGAGGGCGGTTGTCCAGGGCCGAGGGCAAGCGAAACCCGAAGTCGACCAGGTTCTGCTTGCGGGAACGGTCCCCGGCATACATTCCTCGAACCTGGGGGACAGTCTGGTGACTCTCGTCGATGAATATCAGATGGTCCTGAGGCAGGTAGTCCATCAAGGTCGGCGGAGGCTGACCGGGACGGCGGCCCGAGAGATGGCGTGAGTAGTTCTCGATGCCGTGGCAGAATCCGATTTCCTTCATCATCTCCAGGTCGAACAGGGTCCGTTGCTGAAGACGCTGGGCTTCCACCCACTTGCCTTCGGCTTCCAGGCGGGGACGCCACTCCTCCAGTTCCTCCCGGATGGTCTCGATGGCCTTCAGCAAGGTGGGACGGGGCATCACGTAATGGGACTTGGGGTAAATCGGGAGGCGCTCGTAGGAGAAGCGGATTTCGCCGGTGAGCGGTTCGATCTGATAGAGGGACTCGATTTCATCCCCAAACAACTCGATGCGGTAGGCCTGGTCGTCGTAGGCCGGAAAGACCTCGATGCGGTCCCCCCGAACTCGGAAAGTGCCCCGGCGGAAATCGTCGTCGCTGCGCTCGTACTGGATCTCCACCAGCTTCTTCAGTATCTGCTCCCTCCTGACCCGCTGTCCCTTGTCCAAAAAGAGCAGCATCCCGTAGTAGGCCTCCGGAGAACCGATGCCGTAGATGCAGCTCACGCTGGCCACAATGACGCAATCCCGCCGTTCGAACAGGGACCGGGTGGCCGACATGCGCATCTTGTCGATCTCGTCGTTAATGGTGGCTTCTTTCTCGATATAGGTATCGGTAGCGGCGATGTAGGCTTCGGGCTGATAGTAGTCGTAGTAGCTGACGAAATACTCCACGGCGTTCTGCGGGAAGAAGCCGCGGAACTCCTGGCAGAGCTGGGCCGCCAAGGTCTTGTTGTGAGCCAGCACCAGGGCAGGCCGGTTCATCTGTTCGATGACCTTGGCCATGGTGTAGGTCTTCCCGGACCCGGTGACCCCCAGCAGCACCTGGTGCAGCTCGCCGTCATCCAGTGCGCGAACCAGGTCCCCGATCGCCTGGGCCTGATCGCCCTTCGGTTGATACTGGGTCACCCGGAAAGGTTTTTGCGTTTCCGCCGGCATCGCTCCATCCGCACCAACAATCCCCTGCCCGTTTCCAGCCCGAGTTTATCACGCCTGAAATTGACTCTCGCACGACGCGAACCAATTGATTGCGCCCAAACCCATGCGCTGCCGCCGCCTGCGCGTCCCAGCTTTGCCTCCCCTCCACGTCAGCCTTCGCCATTCGGCGCTGCCGCCCGGAGACGCCGGCGATGGCCCCCCTCCGGATCGGCCTTCGCCATTCGGCTCGACCTCTCCGACTCCCCCTCAAGGGGGGAGTGATGCTCGAGTTTCTTGAACGACGTCTTGCGGAATTGAGGGGCAGACGCCCGGAGGCAATCGAATGGGAATCCTGTCCACCGGCAGTGTTGTAGGTCAGGAGAGCCGCGTATGCGATGGAGCGCGGCGACATAAGAATGTGAAACTTCGCGATATATACACTAATATCAGATTTCAGTCACCCTTCCATTCACTTTAAATTTACCATAATAGGCTATTATCAGCAGCGCAGCTACGTTCTACCAGCGGCAGCGGTGACAATCACCAACAACGACCCCGGGGCGGAAGCGCGGTCGTCAACAAGGAGATGATCATGACAGGAAGGGAATCCTGCTGGATGGTTCTATGGGGATGCAGTCTGGTCCTGACCGGCTTTTTTTCCCAAGTTCCCCCCGCCACGGCGCAGGCGCAGTTGGAGTGCCTTCGCCCGGAAACGGTTGCGGAGGTGCCGCCCCCCGGCATCACCGCCAGTGAGGTGGAAGCGAATCCGACCCCCGCCAACTTGATGAGCTTTGCGCTGGATGCCAGAAACTACAGGCAGGGGTTGGGCCGGGACGAGTTCGCCTATGCGACGTGTGTTTTCAAGCTTGAGGGGGATTGGAATTCCGGTTCCATCTACATTGCTACCCTGGATGCCCGAAATGGCACCGTGTTACGTCATCACGGCAATATGGCCATTTCAGGCAGGCAACTCCGTGACGACGTATTCATGGCGATCCTGGCTGCGGCCGGCTTCGATACAAACACACGATCGTTCACAATCCCTGACGGTGGCGCCCTGGATATGCCGTTGAGCGGTTACGTTGTCGGATTCAATAATTTCTTCAACATCCCGTCGATATTGACCGCCGGCCTCGATATTCAGGAGTCTCACCTGAAGCCGGTCGTCCACGATCCGGCCGACGCCCCGGCGGTCACCGCCAGTGACGTGGTGGACCGGGAAACCCTAAAGGCCTTCGTGAACGGAGTGATCGATTTCGGCAGGGACCTCCTGAGGGAAGGCAGTATTTCTCTTACGGGTCCAGTTCTTCCAACCGGCGTAAGCATGATATCCATTCTGAGGGACGAGAGCGGGCCTTGGAGAGACGGTTCGGTATACATCTATATACTGGATACCTCCGGCTACGTCTGGTTTCACGGAGCCTTTCCGCATCTGTACGAGTTCACCATCGGCGGCAGAGCCAGAGATGCGGTCACCGGAAAACTCATCCTGCCGCAGGTCCTTGAGGCGGCCCAATCAGACCCGGAAGGCGCCTTCATCGAGTATCACTTCGACGATCCCGCCGACGATTCCGACAGCGCGGAGATTCCCAAGACCGTCTTTGTGCGGCAGCTCCAAGGTGAAGGAATTGCTCTTCCCCGCTTCCCCTTTATCTTTGCCTCCGGTTTCTATACGACAACAGGCGCTCCGGACACCACGACGACCTTCGTCCCGGTGGTGCTGGACTCGACGGGGAAGAACAACTCCCACTTCACCTCGGAGCTGGCCCTGACCAACCGGGGGATGGATGCGGCCACGCTCAACTTCACCTACACGGCTGAGCAGGGCGGGGGAAGCGGCAGCGCCACCGACATGCTCGGCCCCCACCAGCAGATGATCGCCTCCAACGCCATCGAGTACTTGAGGGGCCTCGAGGTT
>JAJECY010000096.1 GCA_022821775.1 Acidobacteriota bacterium | reverse complement strand
TGCGTACGAGGTGGATCTCCTGGCGCAAGTCTCCGGTAATCTTATCGCATAGCAGGCGGAATTCCTTCCGCAAGTCTCCGGTGACCTTCCATCCGAGGCTGACCAGGGATACGCCCAGAATGGCGATTGCAATCAATTCCGTGCTGATGTTCATGGCTGATTCTCCTCCCGCATTGACGGGCTTGCCGAGAGGGAGATCAGGCAAGGCAGGGTGTTCTGTTGTTGATGGCTCACAACGTTAGTCTACCACGAAAGGCCCGACTTGAAGGGAGGGGGCGAGACGAGGGCGCAGCCCGCGGTCGATCCGGAGGGGGACCAACGCGGCGTCGCATTAGCGTGCCCCGCCGCCGCTGGGCCTGGCCCCTGTTGCTGGCCGTTTCCGGCATCTGCTGCGCCGCCATCCTGCTGTTCCCCTGGATGGTGCTTCAGGGCGAGGCCGCCGCGGCCCTGTCGGTCCGGTTCCTCTTTTCCCACCTCTGCCACCAGGACCCCCATCGTTCCCTGAGCCTGGCGGGCGTCTTCCTGCCGGTTTGCAACCGCTGCCTGGCCCTCTACCTGGGCGGGTTCCTGGGAGTGCTGCTGGCTCCCCTGGGGCGCGGGCGCTCGGCCTGGCTGCTGGGCCGCCCTGTCCTGCTGCTGGGACCGCTTGCTCTCACCGGGCTGGACGCCGGCCTGGACCTGGCGGGAGTCTGGAACAGCACGCCAGGGTCGCGGGCCGCTACCGGCGGGCCGGCCGGCCTGGGGCTGGGGCTCTACCTGACCCTGTTCCTGGAGTGCCGGCTCCGCGCCGGGTCTGTACCCGACCGTGGGAATGTGGGACAATGAGTTTCAGGCCGTCGGGGACGCCAGGGCGCGGCCCCACCCCGGACTGGATCGGTCAGAGTCGGAAGAGAGGCAAGCATGAGGGTTTCATTCAGGGCGAGAAACAAGGTCCGCCGTATCCTGCTGGTCGGCTTGGCCGGTGGGTTGTTGCTACTGGGCCCCGCCGGAGCTCCGCTGGTTCCCGATGCCATCGGGGACTCCATCGAGAAGTTGCGGGAAAAGCTGAAGAGCAAGAAGGCCGGCGACCGCAGGAAGGCCGCCAAGGCACTGGGGGACACGCTCAGCCGGGAGGCTACCTCTGCGCTGCTGGGGGCGGTTGGGGACAAGGACCCCCAGGTTCGTCGCGCTGCCGTCAGGTCCCTGGGTTTGATCAGGGATCTCGACGCCGTCACCATGCTGTTGAGTGCGCTCGAGGATGGGGTTCCCGAAGTGCGCCGGGAGGCCGTCATCGCCCTGGTCAACCTCTATACCGAGCAGGACGCCGGCTTTTTCCTGACCCGCGAGGCCAAGCGCCTCTACGCGCGATTGAACCCCTTCAGCGGTCCGGTGGCCGGCGATGACACCGTCATCGAGCCCGACGTGACGGTGGCCCCGGCGGTCATCGACGGCATCGCCGAGCGCCTGCGCGATTCCCATAGAGAGGTGCGCTTCTACGCGGCCAATTCCCTGGGGGTGTTGCGGGGCCAGGCGGCGATTCCCAGGATGGTGGAAGGAATGAACGGCGCAGAACCCAACCTGCAGGTGGCCATCCTGCGGTCGTTCTACAAGATCAGGGACCGCTCGGTGGCCGGGGAGGTCCGGCCCTATCTCTTGAATACCAACAAGAAGGTGCGCAACGAGGCCCTCCTGACCCTGGGGCTCTTCAAGAGCCTGGAGGCGCTGCCCCAGATTCAGACGCTCTACGATCAGAACCCCGGCCGCGACGTCCGGCTGAATTGCCTGGAGGCCATGGCGCTCATCGGCGACCCCGGCTCGCTGCCGGTGTTCCGGCGCCACCTGAGCGACGGGGGCCCCAGGTACCGCCAGTTTGCCGCCGAGGGCATCGGCCGGGCAGGAGATGATTCGGTGGCGGCGAGTGTGTCGAGGGCCTATCTGGCCGAGAAGAAGCCCGCGCCGCGGCTGGCCATGAGCTTCGCCCTCTACAGCCTGGGACGCAAGGAGCACCTGGATCAGATGGTGGCGGCCCTCAAGGAGCGCATGCACCACCAGCAGGCCCAGGCCTACCTGCTCGAGTTGAAGGCCAGGGTTTCGCCGGACCTGGTGACCTACCTGAATGACAGCAACCCCTTGATCCGCAGAAGGCTCTGCCTGGTCCTGGGGCGGATCGGGGACAGTACAACCGCCGAGAAACTGCGGCCCCTGTTGAAGGACGACGACACCGAGGTGGTGTCGGAAGCCACCCGGGCCCTCCGCCGCATCGGGGCGCGGTAGGGTGCTTGCCGTGTCCGGCTCTTTCCCCAAACCCCTCCAGGTCGCGCACGCGACCGACAGCAAAAAAAATCCCCGGGCGTTGGCCCGGGGATTGCGACAAGCCGCCGTGGCGGCGGCGCCCGGTCCCTGGCGTGAGCCCGGGGGAAGCTGCCGTCACTTCTTTTCTTTTGTCAATTCGCCCCTGGTGAATCCTTCAAACAACCCTTCCAACCGCGCCATCCTTTCTCGAAGATCGCCTACGTCCTCTCGAACGTAGTGAATTTCCTGCCGCAAGTCTCCGGCCACCTTCCATCCCAGGCTGACCAGGGATACTCCAAGTATGGCGATGGCGATCAACTCCGGGGTGATTTTCATTGTCGATGCTCCTTTCACTGTTACGAACCTGCCGAGAGGAAGATCGGACAAGATATGGGGTTTTGGTGTTGACGGCTCATCGGGCTATTTTACCACGATGTGCCGGGCGTGAGGGAAAGAGGGCTTGTCGAGCGGCAAGTGAACGTTTTGCCCGGTCGGGAGCTACTTGGCGGGCTTGGGCTTCGACTCCGGCTGCCCGGCAAAGCGCCCCTCCATCCAGCCCTCCAATCGGGCCATGCGCTGTTCCAGGTTGCCGATGCGATCGGCAAGCAGGGCCACGTCCTCTCGGACATGGGCCACATCCTTTCGGACGTGGTGAATTTCTTGTCTCAACTCATGTTTGATATCGGATGAGACCTTCCACCCAAGACTGACCAGGGACACGGCAAGGATTCCGATGGCGACCAACTCTGGTGTGATTTTCATGGCTGATTCTCCTTCCACTTGAACGTACTGTCCGAGAGGGAGATCAGACAAGGCGAGGCTTTCTCTTGGTGATGGTTCACATGGGTAGTATAGCATGTCGAGCCGGCTCGACGGACGAGGGGCCGAGTCGGCGCGGGCCACAAGATCACGCTCCCCGAGGGAACGCTTTGAAGAGAGACCTGGCCTGTGTATCGGCCCGTTCCGCTCCCAATCAACCCCAATCAACCCGCTTGACAGCGCTCCCCTTTCGCCTTAAGATTTTCCTGTTTTCTCCCTCCTGTTGCATCTCCCTCGATGCTCGGCCGTTCGGTGCTTGAGACCGTAACGGGTCGGCAAGCCGTCCCCCAATGGGTCTTCCCGGGGGGGCGGATTCTGCTGCGTTCTCCCTCCTTTGCCGCTCACCACATTGCAATGCAGGAGTTTACGGATGGGTCTGTTTTCCGGAACCGACGACCTGGCGGGCCTGGACCTGGGATCCGGCGCCGTCAAGGCGGTGCAACTGCGTCGCGTCCGGGCCGGTTTCGAGCTGGTTCGGGCCGGACTGGAGCCCCTGGCGCCGGGGGCCGTGGCCGAGGGCGGCATTGAGGATCCGGGCTCGGTGGCGGAAACCATCCGCAGGGTCTTCAGCCGAAGCCGGATCAGGTCCCGGAAGGTGGCCACCTCGGTTTCGGGACACTCGGTAATTGTCAAGAAGCTCACGCTGCCGGTCATGAGCCGGGAAGAACTGGAGGAATCCATCCAGTGGGAAGCCCGGCAGGTGATTCCCTTCGATCTGTCGGAGGTGCACCTGGACCACCAGGTTCTGCCAAGCGCCCCCGGCGGGGAAGACACCCGGGTTCTGCTGGTGGCGGCTCGCAAGGAGACAGTGGCGAGCCGCCTCGAGGCCATCGCCGGGGCCGGCCTGTCTCCCCTGATCGTCGACGTGGACTGCTTTGCCCTGCAGAACGCCTACGAGGCCAACTACGATCCCGGCTCCTCGGTTACGGCCGCGCTGCTCCATATCGGCGCCGCCGTCACCAACGTGGTGGTGACGCGAGGCGGCATCCCGCTGTTCACTCGTGACCTGTCGGCCGGCGGCAACCAGTTGACCGGACTGCTGCAGAGGCAGCTCCGGATCGAGTTCGAGGAAGCCGAGCGGATGAAGAAGGAGAGTGCGGTGGAAGCCCTGGAAGCGGGGCCGGCCGGCGCGCTTCTCCAATCGGCCATGGAGACCCTGCTGCTGGAGATTCGCAAGAGCCTGGACCTGTTCGAGGCCGGCGCCGAGGGCGAATCCATACAACGGGTGTACGTGAGCGGCGGGTGTTCCGAAATGGCGGGGTTGATGGAGCGCCTGCAGAGCGGGCTCGATCTTCCCGTGGAGCCCTTGGACCCCTTCAAGAGCATTGCCGTCGGGAGAGGTGTGAGCGAGGAGATCCTCTACCGGCAGGCTTCCAGCCTGGCGGTGGCGGTGGGCCTGGCTCTGAGGGGCTTCCATGATTAGGATCAACCTGGTGGGAGAGGCTGGAGCCGGGAGGCCGGAACCGCCGGGGCGGACGGTTCGCGCCGACCGCGGTCGCGCCATTGGGCGGCTGCTGGCCCTGGGGATGATGCTGGGCGCGGCGACCGTCGTCCTGAATTGGCGCGTGGAGCAGGCGGCCCGCGGCCGGAGCCTGGAGGCTCGCATTCAGCAACTGCGCCGGCAGAGGCAGCAACACCAGGAACTGGCCCGGGAACTCCAGGGGCTGGAATCGGGGGGCTTGGCGATGGAGCGGCGTATCCAGGGCATTGAGCGGCTCAGGGCGCTGCAGGCGCGTCCGGTCAGGGTGCTGGATCTGCTGAGCGACTGCGTGCAGGAGGTTCCGGGGCTGCGTCTTCGGGAACTGAGCCGCCGGGACGGGGCTTTCTCGCTCCGCGGCCTGGTCTCGGGGGATTCCTCCCGGGTGTCGGAATTCATCGCCCGCTTGCAGCGCACCGGCGAATTTTCTCGAGTGGAACTGGTCCATTTCCAGGAGCAGAGCGGCCACTACGCCTTCGCCCTCTCCTTCCAGGAAGCCGGTCCCGAGGAATCCGCGAACAGCCCCGACGCCGCGGCCGGCGAGGCCGGAGATTAGGCCCCCCGCCGCATCAGCCTTCGCCGTTCGGCGCGGCTTCCGCGACTCCCCCTCAAGGAGGGAGGGATAGAAGGGCGAAGCCCCACCCGGGAACGCGGGCGTCCCGCCCGCATCCTTATTCCTGGCTGGAGGTCGCGGAGCGTCAGCGCGAGGTTGCCGGCAGGCAGCCACCCTGCCGCCCGATCCAGCAAGGAGCTGTTTGCAGGCCTCAAGTATCACTCCCCCCTTGACGGGGAGTCGGCGAGAGGGCGGAGCCCGTCTTCGAGCCGGAGGGGGGCCAACGCGGCGTCGGGAGAGTGCACAGCCCGCAGTCGATCCGAAGGGGGGCCGACGCGGCGTCGCGCGAGAGCGCAGCCCACAGTCGAGCCGGTGGGTGGCGTGCGCACGCACCACGTTGCCCGAATGACGTTGAGCCCGAGTTTCGGCCAGGATAATCCCCACGAGGAAACCCGCAATGCCCCTCACGTCCACCCCTGTTCCCCCCTGGCTGGAACGGCTGGGCATTCCCTTGGCTTTGGGTGGACTGGTCCTGGGGCTGGGCTGGTACTTCTTCGTCTCCGGCTACGGAACTGAGATCGAGCTGCGCCGGCGGCAGTTGGACGCCTTGAGCCGGGAGTTGGGGCAGGGCGCGGGGCTGGAGCGGCAACTTCAGGATCGGAAGAGCCGGAACCGGAAGCTGGCTTCCCGGCTGCAGGGCCTCGAGGCGGCGCTCCCGGAGGAGAAGACGGCGGCTGGCCTGCTGCGTCAACTGCAGGAGGCGACAGTGGAGTCCGGATTGAAGGTGAAGGGAATTCGAAAGATGCCCGGCCGGGAGGGAGAGACCTTCTCCCGGCAGAGCCACGGCCTGGTGCTGGCCGGCGCCTACCATGACCTGGGAGGCTTCTTCGGCAGGCTGGCCGGACTGGACCCCATCGTCAGCCTGGAAGACTTGCGGATCTCGGCTGCCGGTGTGGAGGATTCCTCCCACGCCCTCACCGCCGAACTGACCGCTGTTCTTCACATCTACCAGCCGCCCGCCCGCGCGGGCGAGGCTCCCCTCGATCCTGCACCGCCCGCCCCGCGGACACCCTACCGCTACCGGGCCAGGGGGCGGCGCGATCCCTTCGCGCTCCCGCGGGCGCCTGCGCCCCTTCCACAGGCCGCCCCCAGCGCCGTCAGGCCGCCGGGCTTGAAGGGGCAGCGCGTATCGGAACTGAGGCTGGTGGGGCTGGTGAAGGCCGGCGGGAAATTCACGGCCTTGGCTACCGGTCCCGGGGACCGGTCCTTTGTGCTGAAAAAGGGCGACCGCCTGTTCGACGGGCAGGTGTTGGAGATCGGGGGAGACGGAGTGGTCTTCGCCCGGAGGGTTGACGGTGGCGCCGGAGGGACGCGGACCGTCCGGGTGGTGAAGAGGCTGAATGCGGAGCCGGTGGAGGCCAGCGATGAGAGGTGACTCCCGAATTCAATGGGCCCTGTGGGGATGCGGGCTGTGGCTCTGGTGGCTGGGAGCCGCCGGGCCTTGGGGCTGGTGCGACGCGGCCAAGTCCGGCGGGCCGAAACCCGGACCCGCCGCCGAGGCGCGGCCGGCGGCTTCCACGGCAGAGGCCGCCTACTCCGGGGAACGAATCTCCCTGGAGTTGAAGGACGCCGACCTCAAGGACTTCTTTCGCCTTATCGGCGGCATCAGCGGCCTCAATATCGTGCTGGACCCCGACGTGGAAGGGTCCCTCACCCTCTTCCTCAAGGAGGTGCCCTGGGACCAGGCTCTGGACGTGGTGCTGGAGAACCAGGGCATGGGCAGGCACTTGAGCGGCAACGTGCTCAGGATCGCCAGGCTCTCGACCCTGGAGGCGGAACAGCAGCAGCAACAGCGGCTGGCCCAGGCCAGGGTGGCGGCCGCCGAGCTCGAGACCCGGATTCGCCGGCCCAGCTTCGCCAAGGCGGCGGAGCTGAGCCCCATCCTCAAGAAGGCGCTCTCCCCCCGGGGAGACATCATCGTGGATGAACGCACCAACGCCCTGGTCATTTCGGACATTCCTTCCAGGCTGGAGGCGGCGGATGCCCTCTTGAGCCAATTGGACCGCAAGGTCCGCCAGGTGGAGATCGAAGCCCGGGTGGTGGCCGCCAGCCGAAGTTTCCTGCAGGACATCGGGATCCGGTGGAGCGCGCTCTACGGGGGGCAGGAGAAGGGAGGGCAGCAGGAGGAATCGAGTCCAGACCCGGCCTTGAGCCGCTTTCCGGTGCTGGACGCTCCCGGCCCCGGCGGAGAGCCGGTCGCGGGGGAGGAGCGCCCGCGGCTGAGCCTCGACCTTCGAACGGGCCTGCCGGCCAGCCCGCTGAATCTCGCCGCCGGCCTGGCGGCCGACCTTGTTCTCGATACTCTCATCACCGCCGCCGAGCGCAAGGGGAACGCCAAGCTGCTCTCCAAGCCCAAGATCCTGACCCAGAACAACGTGCAAGGGGTGGTGAAGCAGGGGATCCAGATACCGATCCAGACCACCGTGAACAACACCGTCTCGGCCCGCTTCATCGATTTCGTGCTGCGGCTCACCGTGACCCCGCAGATTACCCGGCAGGACGCTATCCTGCTGAGCGTGGACATCGAAAATTCCACTCCCGATTTTTCCCGCCAGGTCCAGGGGATTCCCACCGTCAACACCCACCAGACCACCACCACCATCCTGGTGGAAAACGGCGGCACGGTGGTGATCGGGGGAATACTCATAGACAGCCGGCAGGACAGCCGCGGCCAGGTGCCCGGACTGGGCGAAATCCCGATCCTGGGAGCCCTGTTCCGGAACCGCTCCCTGGTCCGGGAAACCCGCGAACTGCTGTTCTTCCTCTCGCCGCGGATCTTGTAGGGACCATGGATCCGCGAAGCGACGCCAGCACTTAGCCGTGGGCGTGAGCCCATGGGAAACATCCAAAGCGCAAGCCGAGCGACGCCATTGGACAGGAATACTCCCTCAACCATTGAGCCGCGAAAGCGGCGACAACCAATGAGAGGGGGCGCCCGTGGGCACTTTCACCCGTCTGACTTACCATGTCGTATTCAGCACACGGTATCGTCGCAAATTAATTCAAAAGGAATTCCAAGAACGCCTCTATGAGTACATTGGCGGAATCATTCGTTTCCACAAGGGTCAACTGATCGAGATTGGCGGAATGGAGGATCATCTGCATCTGCTGGTGATTTTTTCGCCGGCACGCTCCGTTTCCGAGACTGTCCGCGACATTAAGGCCAACGCTTCCAGGTGGGCCAAGAAACATGCCGCAACCGGGTTTGGTTTCGAATGGCAAAAAGGGTACAGCGCATTTACTGTCAGCTATCCGCAGCTCGAGGCGGTTCGCCGCTACATCCGGAATCAGCCTGCCCATCATCGGACCAGGACGTTTCGAGAGGAGTACATTGAGTTCCTGAAGCAACACCGCATCGAGTTCGATGCCCGCTACCTGTTTGAGACCGAGCACCAGGGATGAATGCTGCCGCCGCGTACGCGGCTCAACTCCCTTTTGAGACGATTCCCCATGGGCTGACGCCCACGGCTAAGCGCTGACGCCGCTTCGCGGCTGTGAAGGAGGCCGGATCATGCAGCCCATGCGCAGTTGAGAAACGCCCTTGCGTTGGTCAGCGCTGGGCTTCAGGTTATGGAATTTACTGACGCCGCATTCGCGGCGTGGGTCCGGTATGAGACGTTTCCCTCGCCCGGTGGCTGCAGTGGAGCCGCGAAGCGGCGTCAGCGCTTAGCCGTGGGCGTCAGCCCATGGAACAGTGTAGCTACGCGATTGAGCCGCGTAGGCGGCGACAGCAGATATTCCCGAGAGTGAACGAGCCCTGGCCAATATACTTTTCCCATTGCGAGACGAGCCGACGCTTGCCCCCGCTGTTGATTGCATCCTAAGCCGTTCAACGTCAATCTGAAACCGATTGTAATTGCCAATGGCTCTGGCTATACTTAGCCGCTATTCCGGCCAAGGGCGCCTCTGCCGTGGCCGGATGCGCCGGCGGCCGGGAGGAAAGAGGAGCGACCGGATGAACATCGAACAGATCAGGGAGTTGATTCAGGCGGTTTGCGACAGCGGAATCACCGAGCTGGAGCTGGAGCGGACCGGAGTCAAGATCAGAATCCGCAAGGAGGCCCCCTCATCCCCTGCCGGGTCGCCCTCGGTGACCGTGGAGGCCACCGCCACGGGGATCGGCCGGGAGGCGCCGGGAGCCGCCGGAGCGGAAGCCATAGCGGGCGCGGGATCACTCCCTCCCGAGGCCACCGAGCCCGATCTGCACGTGATTCGATCCCCCATGGTGGGGACCTTCTACCGGGCCGCCAAGCCGGACGCCGATCCCTTCGTCCAGGTGGCCGACAGGGTGAGGTCGGGACAGACCTTGTGCATCGTGGAGGCCATGAAGCTGATGAACGAGATCCCCTCGGATGCCGACGGAGAAATCGCGGAGATCTACGTGAACAACGGCGAGCCCGTGGAATACAACCAGGCGCTTTTCGGGATTCGCCGAACGGGATGATCTCCGGTCCGGACCGGGCGCCGGCGGCCGGTCCGGAGGCCTCCCCGGGGACCGTACCCGATCTCCTCCGGTCCCCCCTCCAGCCTGAGCCCCTCCCCGAACTCCGAATGGGCGGGTGATATCCGCCCGAGACTGGCGGTAGTCGTCATGTTCAAGAAAATACTGGTGGCCAACCGTGGCGAGATCGCACTGCGCGTGATCTGCGCCTGCCGCGAACTGGGCATCCGGACGGTCGCCATCTTTTCGGAGGCTGACAGGGACTCGCTGCACGTCCGCTTTGCCGACGAAGCCGTCTGCGTGGGTCCGGCCCGCAGCTCGGAGAGCTATCTCAAGGTCCCCAGCGTCATCAGCGCGGCCGAGGTCACCGACGTGGACGCCGTTCACCCGGGCTACGGCTACCTGGCCGAGAACGCCTACTTCGCCGAGGTCTGCGAAGCCTGTAACGTCCGCTTCATCGGGCCCTCGCCCCAGGTGATCCGGCTGATGGGAGACAAGGCCCGCGCCCGCGCCCGCATGGTCCAGGCCGGGCTGGCGGTGCTGCCGGGGAGCCGGGGAGCCCTGGAGTCGTTGGAGCAGGCGCTGGAGGTTGCCTCCGATATCGGCTATCCCGTCATCGTCAAGGCAGCGGCCGGGGGCGGGGGCCGCGGCATGAGGATCGTGCGCAGCCCCGGCGAGCTGTCGGACGCCTTCTCCATGGCCGAGAACGAGGCCAGGCTGGCCTTCGGGGTAGCCGACCTCTACCTGGAAAGGTACCTGGAAAAGCCGCGCCACATCGAGTTCCAGGTGATGGGCGACCGCCATGGCAAGGTGGTTCACTTCGGGGAGCGGGAGTGTTCCATTCAGCGGCGCCACCAGAAGCTGATCGAGGAGTCGCCGTCGGTGATCGTGGACGACGGCCTCCGGGAAAGAATCGGCAGGCAGGTGGAAGTGGCCCTGGCCGAGGTGGGGTACTCCGGCGCCGGAACGGTGGAGTTCCTGGTGGACGAGGACCGGAACTTCTACTTCATGGAGATGAACACCCGGATTCAGGTGGAGCATCCCGTGACCGAGATGGTGGCCGGCGTGGACCTGGTCAAGCTTCAGATCCGGATGGCCGCCGGGGAGCCACTGGAGTTGGCCGAGCCTCTCAGGCTGCGGGGCCACAGCATCGAGTGCCGGGTCAATGCCGAGGACCCCGAGACCTTCAGGCCCTCTCCGGGGAGGATCACCGCCTTCCACGTGCCGGGCGGCGCGGGGGTGCGGGTGGACACGGCCGTCTATTCCGAGTGTCAGATCTCCCCCTACTACGACTCCCTGATCGCCAAGCTGGTGGTGCATGCGCCCAGCCGTCCGGAAGCCATTGGCAGGATGGAGCGGGCCCTGGAAATGTTCATCGTTGAAGGGGTGCAAACTTCCATTCCGCTGCACCAGAAGATCATGAAGGAACCCGATTTCCAGGCCGGCCGCCTGCATACCGGGTTCATGGAGCGCTACGCCTGATCCGCGGCCGGGCCACGGAGCTCCGCGGGAGCAGGGCGGGGGACGCTCCTTCCAGTCCCATGCCGCTCCAAGGAATTTCTCCCCTCTACCCCATCATCGACCTGGCGGTGTTGCAGCGGCCTCTGGAACCGGTCCTGGCCGGGCTGGCCGGCGCCGGGGTGCAGTGGGTCCAACTCAGGGGCAAGAATCATCCTTCCGGGGAACTGTTCCGGGAGTGCCGCAGGCTGGTGGCCCTGGCCCGGCCGCTGGGGCTGAAGGTCATCGTCAACGACCGGGCCGACCTGGCCTGGCTCAGCGGGGCCGACGGGGTTCACCTGGGACAGGAGGACCTGCCCGCCGCCCAGGCGCGAGAGATTCTGGGCGAGCAGGCCATCATCGGCTTCTCCACCCACGGGCTGGAACAGGCCCGCCAGGCCCGGGACAGCCCGGCGGATTACGTCGCCATCGGGCCGGTCTTTCCCACCCGGACCAAGGAAAATCCCGATCCGGTGGTGCAGTGGCAGGAGCTGCAAGCCATCCGGGAGTGCGTCGACAAGCCGCTGGTGGCCATCGGCGGGATCACCCTCGACAACGTGCGGCCGCTGTACCAGTCGGGGGTGGACTCGGTAGCCGTCATCCGGGACCTGCTGCTGGCGGACGACATCCAACAGCGGGCTGTCGGCTACCGGGAACTGGCCCGGCAGGCTCAGGGACGGGACGAATGAGCAGCAAGGAATGGGACATTCCCCCGGGCCGGCGTCCCGCCGGGCGTCAGGGGATGGGACAAGGAGGCAAGATGGTCAGGACAGCCGACGCGGTGGTGATCGGGGCCGGAGTCAACGGCGCCAGCACCGCCTACAACCTGGTCAAGGCCGGACTGCGGAGGGTGGTCCTGCTGGAGAAGGGACTGATCGCCTCGGGAGGGACGGGCCGTTCGGCCGCCATCATCCGGCAGCACTATTCCCATCCGGACCTGGTGCGGCTGGTGAAGCGCTCGGTGGAGATCTTCCACCATTTCGACGATGCGGTCGGCGGCAGTCCGGGCTTCGTGAACTGCGGCTGGGCCTTCCTGGTTCCCGAATACGTTTCGCAGGGCTTCGACCGCAACCTGGAGATGCAGCGGAGCCTGGGCATAGACACCCGCGAGATCGACCGGCGGCAGTTGCTGGAGATGGAGCCGCGCATCGACCTGGGCGGCGTGGACCGGATCGCCTGGGAGCCAGGGGCGGGCTACGCCGACCCCCACGCCACCACCGCCGCCTACGCGGGGCGGTTCCGGGATCGGGGCGGGCAACTGCTGCCCCTGACGCCCGTGGAGGGCTTGAGAGTGGAGGGTGGGCGGGTCGCTGCCGTGCGCACGGCGCAGGGGGAGATCTCGACCGGGGTAGTGGTCAACGCGGCCGGTCCCTGGGCCGGCAGGGTGGCCGCCTGGGCCGGGGTGGAGGCGCCCATCCAGGTGACCCGGGAGGAGGAGATCCTGATGGAGACCGCCGAGGTGGGAGGTCCTCCCCGGCTGGTGTTCTCGGACATGGCCAAGGCCATTTACTACCGTCCCCACGGATCTTCGCGCACCCTGGTGGGACGCGGATTCCCCAAGGAGTACCAGCAGGTGGACCCCGACCGCTTCGAGCACTCGGCCGATCCCGACTTCATCCGGGAGACCCGCGACCGGTTCCTGCAACGTTTCCCCTCCTTCGACAGGGCGCTGGCCATCGATGCCTATACCGGCCTCTACGACGTGACGCCGGACTGGAATCCCATTCTGGGGAAGGTGGAGGGTGTCGAGGGGTTCTACATGTGCGCCGGTTTCAGCGGCCACGGCTTCAAGATCGCTCCCGGCGTGGGCGAGCTGATGGCCGAGGTGATCGTGGCCGGCCAGGCCCGCTCAGCGGATATTGGCCGCTTCTCACTGTCGCGGTTCCAGCGGGGCGACCTGATTGAAGGCGCCTACGGCGGCAACCGGGCGTAGAACGGCAGTGAAGAGTGGAGAGTGAAGAGTTGTCGCGGGCCGGGCTGGCGCCCGGCCCGCTGTCCCGATAGGAGAAGCACCTTTCCCGTTGCAGTGTAGGAATTCGGGGGAGAGCGGTGAAACCACGGTTGGCGTGGGTCGTCTGATCCCGCGCCGCCACAGCCGCGAATGCGGCGACTTGGAAGCAACGTCCCGCTGACGCTCCGTGACCTCCAGCCAGGAAAAAGGTTGCGGGCGGGACGCCCGCGTTCCCGGGTGGGCTCCCCCCTTGAGGGGGGAGTCGCCGGAGCATCGGGGACGTTGTTGAATTACTGGAATAAGCGGAAATCAGGAACCATCTATCCAAGTTATTCCAGTAATTCAACAA
>JAJECY010000092.1 GCA_022821775.1 Acidobacteriota bacterium | reverse complement strand
GTAGGCCTCGCTGTAGTCGGAATCTATCTTGACCGCCTGCCGAAAGGCTTCCACCGCCTCCGGCAAGTGCCCCGCCTGGCCATTGGTCACTCCCAGGCTGGAATGGGCTTCGACATAATCCGGCCTGAGTTCGATGGCTTTTTCGAAGGCCCGGATGGCTTCCTCCTGCCGGCCCAGCTCGTTCTGGGACAAACCCAGGTTGTAATGGGCTTCGGCGTCCTCCGGCTTTAGCGAGATGGCCTGCTGAAAGTCACTGACGGCCTGCTGGTGCCGGCCCAACTCCGCCTGAGCCACCCCCAGCGAGCGGTATACCCCGGGGTTGTTGGGTTCAATCTGCAAAGCACGATGAAACTCCCGGGCGGCTTCTTCCACCTGACCCTCTTGCAAGAAAATGGTTCCTGAATTGGCATGGGCTTCCGCCGAATGAAGATCGCTGCCCACAGCCAGTCGGAAGTGTTCCAGCGCCGCCTCGATCTGTTCCCGCTCCTTCAGGATCAGTCCCAGGCCGTTGTGGGCGGCGGCGTGGTCGGGATTGAGGCGAAGGGCGTGCCGGTAGTGCTCGGCAGCCTCCTCCGAACGGCCCTGCTTCCTCAGGACCTCTCCCAACCGGAAGCGGGCGGTCGCCAGCTCGGGATCGGCTTCCAGGGCGCGTCTCAGATGGATTCCGGCTTGATCCAGGTCCCCCGATTCCACCTGCACCAGGGCCAATTGAAGGTAGGGCTCAGGACTGGTCCCCGGCCATTGGGGAAGGGCCTGTTCCAACCGGTCCACCCCCCGGGCAATATGGACCGGAGACCGAATCTGTCCCAAACCCAGGTAAATTTCCCGCTCCGCAGCCGGCAAGGCATCCGGTTGATGCAGCACCACCTCGTCGGGCGAGGGGGAGTGATCTTCCTCGAGGGGCGCCAGCAGGTCTTCCTGGGGAGGGTGGCGCCGGATGAAGTGATCGGTCATTACCACGTGAACGGCGTCCTGGGTGCGGCGCTGGGGCATGTGGCAACTGGCGCAATCGCTCTCACCGGGCCGTGGATGGGCTTGGGGCGAGACCTCCGCGTGACAATCCATGCAGCGTTCCCGATAGTGCCTCACCGCCTCCTCCCCGCGGGGAGCGTGATGGGGATCGTGACAGGTGGTGCAGGTCATCCTTCCCCGGCTTTGGATGAAGCAGGGCGACCGGCGCAGGCGATAGCTGCTGCTGTCCACCTCGAACCGCTCGCTCAACCCGCCTGTCTTGGGATCGATCAGGTCGAACCGGACAGAGTAGTCCGCCAGGGGCTCGCCCGGCCGGTAGGAGTAGATCGAACGCCCGAAGCGCTGGATATGCGGTCCGGCGGTGGCCACCGGCAGGTGGCACTGCATGCAGACCTCCATTTCGCGTTCGGGTCCCAGACGAACCGGATTGACAATGGTCCGGCGGATATCGGCCGCATCCGCACTGGCTCCGGACACCAGCTCCAGGTGCCGGCTCCCGGGGCCGTGGCAGCGCTGGCAGTCGATCCCCGACGGCAGTTCCCGGGGGAAGCGGCTGTCGAGCCCAAGGCGGTCGGAGGGTTCCGGAAGGGGAGGATAGGCGTTGTGGCAGAACATGCAGTCATGGGTGACCTGCCGGCTGAAATCCTCATGGTCGGGCCGGTCATAGCCGGGGCTCATGGCCCAGCGCTGCTCTTGGGTATACCAGCTTACCGGCAGTTCCCTCAGCACGCCGCCGGCGTCCAGATTGAGATAGCTGCGGGCGTGGTTTCCCGAGCCGATGATGTGGGTAACCTCCATCTCGAGGACGTTGTGCTCCCGCCCCTGGGCATCCAGTTGGTAACGCCTCTGGTAAAAGCGCCCGTCGCGCTGAAGCATCCGATAATGGCGGTTGGAGGGCTCATGGTAGTAGTGGTTGTTGACCTTGTAGTCCTCGATGACGTTCTCTGCCGAGGGGAGATAGAAGGAGCGGCCCATGGCGACTTTCTGATAACTGTCATGGATGTCGGAGTGGCACGGCTGACACAGTTGCGGATCGACATACTGCGACGAGGAGGGATCGACTGCAACCTGCGACCCCACGGCCAACCCGATGAGACCCAGGCCGACCGCCGCCCCGGCGCCCACGCCGAGCCACCGCCTGAACGTCAAGTGAGATCGACTCCTGATAATGGGTGCGACATTCATGTCAACCACTGGATACTCGGGCAAATCCCTGGCTAGTTGGCGGGCCCTTGCCGGTCCATCTGCTCCTTCAGCACTTCAGCCTGCCGGTGCGCGCCCAGGCTCTTCAATGTCTCGTACTCCTTCTGCGCCGCCTCCCTGTTTCCCAGCGTGAGATGGGCCATTCCCAAAAAGAACCGGATTTCGGGATCCCGGGGACGGATTGTCGCCGTCTTTTTAAAGGCCTCGAGGGCCTCGGGCAGTCGACCCAGTTGGGCATAGGCCAGGCCGAGACTGGAAAGACCCTCACCATCTTCCGGCCTCAGCCGGACCGCCTCCCGAAAGGATTCCAGGGCTTCTTCCAACTGTCCAAGTTCGTTGTGGGCGACTCCCAAATTGTAATGATAGTCGGCGTCTTCGGGATTGAGTTGGATGGCTTGGCGGAATGCCTCGATCGCCTCTCCTGGCAGGTCCGCCCTGGCCCGAGCCAGTCCCAGACTGTAGTGAGCCTCGGAAAGGTCGGGCTTGAGACGAACCGCCTCGGAGAAGGCATCCAGGGCTTTCGGCTGCCGGCCCAACCTGGACAGGACCGTACCCATATTGAGATAGACCTGGGCGTTGGCGGGTTCGATGCTCAAGGCTTTCTCAAGCTCTTGAACGGCCCGGTTCCAATCCCCCTGCTGAAGATAGGCTGTCCCCAGGTTGGCAAACCCTTCGGCCAGAAAGGGGTTGTGCCGCACTGCCCTGCGAAAGTGGGCGATGGCCGATTCGCTCTGTCCCTGGCCCTTCGCGATCAGCCCCAAACCGATTTCGGCTTCTCCATAGGTGGGATCGGCATCCAGGGCCAGCCGGTAGTGGCGGACGGCCTGGTTCCATTTCTCCTGCTCTCTCAGCATGTCCGCCAGCCTGGTGCGGGCAATGACCATGCTGGAATCCAACTGCAGGGCCTGGCGCAAACGAACCTCTGCCGCTGCCGGTTCGCCAGCCTCCAGCAAAGCCTTGCCCCATTCGGCAAAGAATTCCGGATGAGAGGAGGACTCCGGGCTCGAGCGGGCCTGCAGCTTTCTGAGGCCCTGCCTGAGATGGGAGGGCGACTGGATCTGTGCCAACCCCCAATAGATGTCCCGTTCCGATGCCGGGAGGGCTTCCGGGTCGTTCAGGACCACCGCCCCTTCATGGGGCGTATGGTTTTCCTCAAGCGGGGCCAGCAGGTCCCGGGCAGGCGGGCGGCGCTGAATCCAGTGATCGGTCATCACCACGTGGACGGCGTCCTCGGTCCGCCGCCTGGGCATGTGGCAAGCCACGCAATCGCCTTGATCCGGCTGCGGATGAGCCTGGCTCGACAGGCCGGGGTGGCAGTTCATGCAGCGCTGGCGAAAATACCGAACGGATTCCGGCCCTCGCGGAGTCCGATGGGGATCGTGGCAGGTGGTGCAGGTCATGGTCCCCCGGCTCTCCAGGAAACAGGCTGACTGGAGCAGCCGATAGGCAGTGCTGTCGATCTCGAACCGGTCCGCCGGCTTGCCGGCATCGGATCCCACCAGGTCGAAGTGAACGATGTAGTCGTCGAGCGACTCCCCGGGGCGGAAGGAATAGACCGAACGCCCGGCCCTTCGGATTCGGTCTCCCAGGTTGCCCAGGCTGGACTGGACGTGACACTGCAGGCAGACGTCCATCTGGCGCTCCGGACTCAAACGGTCCGGATTGAGGATGGCCGCCCGGACGGTCTCCATGGGTGCCTCTCCGCTCGAAAGCAGCTCCACATGCCTCGCACCCGGACCGTGGCAGCGCTGGCAGTCGATGCCCGAGGGCAACTCCCGGGGGAAACGACTCTGTTGCCCGTAGCGGTCGCTGGGCTCGGGAAGCCGTGGATAGCCGTTGTGGCAGAACATGCAGGAGTGGCCGACCCTGCGGCGGAAATCGTCATGGCGGGCCTGGTCGTAACCCGGACTCATCCCCCAGCCCTTGCCCTGGGAATACCAGCTCACCGGCAATTGCCGCAATACCCCGTTTTCGTCCAGGTTCAGATAGGTCCGGGCGTGGTTGCCGGAGCCCATGATGTGGGTGACTTCCAGTTCGAAAACGTTCTTTTCCCTGCCCTGATCGTCCAGTTGGTAGCGTTTCTGGTAGAACCTGCCGTTGCGCCGGACCATCCGATAGTGGCGGTTGGAGGGTGCGTGATAGAAGTGGTTGTCGGTGGTGTAGTCCTCGATGACGTTCCCGGGGGAAGGCTTGTAGAAGGAACGTCCCATGGCTACCTGCTGATAGCTCCGATAGATTTCGGCGTGGCAGGGCTGGCAGGTCTGCGGGTCGACGTAGCCGGGAGCGGCATCCGCCCTGGAAACCTGGTCGGCATCGTGCCCAACCAGGACGATGCAGCACGCGGCCAGCAACACCGCAATCCACAGGAGAGTGGAGAGTGGAGAGTGAAGAGTGAAGAGATTTTTGATCGATGCGTTACGCATCGTGGCAATCTCGCGCAGTCGTTAAAAATGAGCAACCAGGTCAAAAGGCCCCTGCCGGCTTGTCGGGAACACCCCGGTTTCGCGCTGCATGCGACGGGGGTAAAAAGAGCTATCCACGAAGACACACGAAGGACGACCAAGGGCCACCAAGAAAGACAATGTTCTTGACCCACTCAAAGGCAACGCCCCTTGGGTTCGGGTGAGGGGAAACGCAGCCAGTCCGCTTCCGTTGCAATAGCCTCTCGTCCTGTTAATCCTGTGCATCCTGTGTATCGATGTCCAAAAGGTAGATAACCGGATCAGCGGGACAGGGCCCTTGTTGCCGATAGGCCACGAAAGAGCGATCATGCTGGACGATCTGAGATGGGCCCTGCGGTCGCTGCTCATCGACGCCCTGTTGATGCCGGAGTCCTGGCGAAGCGGCGTGGCCTTCAACCCGCTGTCGGACAGGATCATCCGCAATCCCTATCCCACATACGCCAGGCTGCGCTCCCGATCGCCGGTGCACCGCAGCCGGGTGCTGGACGGCTGGGTGTTCAGCCGCTACGCCGACGTCGAGGCCATCTTTCGAGACTACCGCCGATTCTCCAACATGCCGAGCAATCGAAGGGTGTCGAGGCAGGATGTCTACTTCATTCCGCCCCGCCCGGACTGGTCCCTGCTGTTCCTGGACCCGCCCGAGCATACCCGCCTGCGGGGCCTGGTCAACCAGGCCTTTACCCCGCGGGCCGTCAACGCCCTCGAGCCCCATATCCGGAAGGTTATGGTCGAACTGCTGGATGCGGTCGCCGACCCGTCCGGCTTCGACCTGGTGGCGGCGGTGGCCGGTCCGTTGCCGGTGATCGTGATTGCCGAGATGCTCGGGCTGCCGCCGCAGGACCGCCTCCAATTCAAGCACTGGTCGAACCAGCGCGCGCGCATGCTCGAACCGCTCATCAGCCCGGATGAGCGAAAAAAGGCCGCTGCCGCCGGCGAGGCGTTCGACGCCTACTTCATGCCCATTATCAGAGCCCGGCGACTCCAGCCCAAAGAGGACATCATCAGCGCCCTGGCGAAAGCGGAAGCGGAAGGGGATACCCTCACCGAGCGCGAAATGCTGATCATGCTGCGCATCCTGCTGGTGGCCGGCAATGAGACGACCACCAACCTGATCGGAAACGGGATGCTGGCGCTGCTGCAGCATCCGGAGCAGTTGAAGCTGCTGCGGGAAGACGCCCGTCGGATACCGGCGGCGGTGGAAGAGCTGTTGCGCTACGACACACCGGTCCAGCTCGACATCAGGGCCGTGGTCGACGATTGCGAGTTTCAGGGCTTTCGGTTGCGGCGCGGCGATCCCGCCATCCTGGCCATCGGCGCGGCCAACCGCGACCCCGAGGTGTTCGAAGACCCGGAGCGGCTGAACATCGAGCGTGCCAAGGGCAGCAACCTCTCCTTCGGCCGGGGCGTCCACCACTGCCTCGGTGCGCCCCTGGCGCGGCTGGAAGCGCGGGTCGCGCTGGAAGTGCTGCTGGAGCGCTTCAGCTCCTTACGGCTGCTTACGGACCGTCCCGCCTTTCGCCGAGCCATCGTCCTGCGCGGTCTCGAGTCGCTCCCGGTCTCGGCCGTCGCCGCATAGTCCCATCCCTGGGCGCTACAACCCCGCGGACTTGGACATGTAGATGTGCCGAACCCATGCCTTTCCCGCCGGAAGGGTGGCCGGGTGCCGCATCGCAGAGAAACTGAGCGGCACGCAACGGGATAGCATGCGGGCGGGACGCCCGCGCTCCCGGGTGGGGCCTCCTCCCTTTTCCTGGTTGCGTGGCCCAGGAAAGTTGTGGCACAGGGCAACCGTGGCACTTGTTTCCGAGGCCGATCGGGACCAAAATAACACTGGATGACGATGGACCTTCAGTGCCTGCCAAGGGAACTTCGGCATGGGGCGGACCTGAAGACGGTAAGAGATGTTCTGAAGGGAAAGAACCGGCAGCCTGAACAGAGGACGGAGAGGGGAATAGAGAATGGACGCGGTGGACATCATCCTGCGGGTGTGCCTGTGGGGCAGCGTGGCCCTGATTCCGATTTTGCTCTTGTGGGCCCTGTTCGGGGGCAGGCTTTCCGGCAGCGGCAAGCGGAGCCGGCCCAAGCCGGAACCGGCACGGAGGCAGGGGTTGACTCCAACCCCGCCGAGAACCGGCAGCCAGCGACCGGCGGTATCACGAAGCACCCCAGGCGGAGTCGCGGCATCCCCCAAACCTGGTGCATCGATACCCCCGGGCGGGTCGAAGCCGAAACGAGTGAGTGGGCGGGGGTTCATTCTTCCGCCCCCGACGTTCGACAAACCAGGCCCGGAGGTTCCAAAGAGTCGCCCGGCCGAAGAGAGAACCTCTGCCCCACCTGCCTCATCCAAACCCCTGGGCGAGCCCAGGCCGGAACCGAGGAGCGGGCGGGGACTTGTTCCCCAACCACCGCGACCCGGCAGGCCGAGCCCGGTGGATTCAAAACCCGGCACAGGCGCAGGCGCGGTGTCGCCTCAGCCTGATCCCTCCGAGCGCCTGGGCGAGCCAACGGCGCAAATGGAGTTCATCTCCAAGGTCGATTTCGAGCCGCGCCCCCTTCTCAACAAGTCCGAATACAGAATTCTTCGGATTCTCGAGGAGGTTTCCCGCGACACGCCCGGCGGCCACCGGGTCATGGCCCAAACCAGCCTGGGCGAGGTTCTGGCGCCCCAATCGGCCTCCGCTCCTCAAGAAGCGCGCGATCTTGCCTTTCGCTCCATCAACAGCAAGCGCCTGGATTTCGTGGTGATCGACGCATACGGCATGCCCGTTCTGGCGGTGGAGTATCAGGGGCCTGGCCACTACACTGAGAAATCCTTCATGCGCGATGCCGTGAAACGGGAAGTCCTCAGAAAAGCCGGCATCCGGCTGTTGGAGATCCCGGCAGAGTACGACGACGAGGACCTGGAGAGAGACATTCGCAAGGCATTGCCTTCGAAGCCCGCCCGCCGACCGTAGAAATCGTTTCTTCGACACCCCGACAGCACCTCAGAAGCGCACACTCAGCCCCACCTGCGCGCGCCGGGTGTCGCCCAGCCCGCTGCGGAGCGTACCGTCGAAGTTGAAGAGGAGCGAGCCGACGGCGGGGTCGACAAAGTTGTCGGTGTTGGTCAGGTTGAAGATCTCGAAGATGGGCTCGATGGCGGCGGCGCCGAGGGAGAAACGGCGCGACACCCGCAGATCCCAGGAAAAGAACTCGTTTTGCCGCCGCAGCGTGTTGCGCGTGAGGATGGCCCCGTCGGCGCAGATCCGGTCGGCCGGCTGGGCGGCCCGCGCGCCCCGGCTGGCGCACTGCTCGGAGACGGGCGACGGGGACAGGAAGCGCACCACCTGGCTCAACTGCACCTCCGCCGGCAGAGTAACCAGCACGTACCCGCTCACCTGGTGGCGCCGGTCGCGATCGGACCAGCCGTACTCCGGCGCCAGATTGTCCGCCCGGGCGTACCGCAGCACGAACGGATCGCGCTCGTTGTCGTCGTCCGAGCGATCGTACGCCAGCGTGTAGTGGGTCTCGAAGGTGATGGGCCAGCCTCTCAGGCCGCTGCGCCCGCGCAGCCCCGCGGTGAGCGCGTGATAGCGGGAGCGGGCGCTGCTCTCGGTGACGGTCAGCGTGTTGATGCCGCCGCCGGCCGGATGCGTCCCGATCCCGAACGGCGCCCCCAGGATCGCATCGTTGCGGTTGACGAAGCGGAAGAGGTTGTCGGTGCGGGCGTGGATGTATCCGATGCTGGCAGCAACCCCCCGCCCCAGGTCCTGGTCGAGGCCGCCTCTGAACGACCAGGTCCGCGGCAGCTCCAGGTCCCGGTCCGCCACGTGGATATCGGGGAGGAAGGGCGCTGATTCCGTGGTGTCGACCTGTTGGTCAATGGCCGGGACCGAACCCAGCCCCGGCGCGCTGCTGCTGCGGAAGAGTATCTGCTGAAAGGCGCCGTTGGTCGTCCGGTGCTGCGCAAAGACGAGCATCGGGATGCGGGCGACGTAGGACCCGGCGTTGGCGCGCAGCACGGTGCGGCCGTTGCCTGCAAGATCCCACGCCAGCCCGAGGCGGGGCTGCAGGTTGTCGAGGTCATCCGGAATCCGGCCGTCGGACGGGAACAGCGGATCATCCACATAGGAAGCGAAGAAAGTGTCGGACGGCTCGATGAAGACGTTGGGGTGCCAGGCGCCGTCCCAGCGCAGCCCGAGGTCCAGGGTCACCCGTTCGTGCGGATGCCAGGTGTCCTGAAGGAACAGGCCCAGCTCCTGCATCCCGGCCCGCTGGAGTCCGAGATCCTCCGCCGGGACGCCGGGAACGGTCCCCGCCTGCAGGTAGAGCAGGACCGGGCCTGTGATGGCCGATCCGGGCGGACAGACGCCGAACGGCCCGGTCGATCCGTCCGAGCAAGTGACAAAGCGGCTGCCGTGGGTAACGAAACCCATGAAGCCCTCCACCGAATCGAACAGGTAGCGACTGTTGGCCATCCCGATGAACTGCTGCTCGACGGCGGTCCGGTTGTACTCCACCCCGGCCTTGAAGAGGTGCGTGCCCGCGGCCAGGGAGAGATTGTTCACGAGCTGCATCCGGGTGTCGAACGCCGGATCGATCGGCAGGAAGAAGGGCAGCCCGATGCGGAACCCGTCGTCGAAGTCCATGGCGATGTCGGGAAAGGGCCGGCCTCCCAGATCGGCAAACTGGGGCGGGCCGGGCGGGCGGGCTCCCGGAATAAGCGGTCCCCGGTACCAGCGCGGCCGGTCCTCGCGCGCCCCTTGCACGCGCAGTTCGTTGGAGAGGGCATCGCTCAGCAGCGAGCGGAGACTGGCGTTGACCGCGTGCGAGCGCGCCCGCTCGATCCCGTTGGCCGAGGCTCCCCAGGAATCGACGTCGAAGGTGCCGTTCACCTGTTCCGACCAAGTGTAATTGTACTTGGCCGAGGCCTGGTGGCGGCCGCCGAGGTTCAGATCGAGCTTGGCCAGCAGAGAGCGCGCATCGTCGGTGCGCCGGATGGGTCCGAACTCGTCGTCGAACAGGCCCGGCCAGCGCTCCTGAAGAAAGTGCTCAAGACGCTGCAGGTTGGCCGGATTGCGGACGCGGCGGGTCGCCTGCTTGGTCTCGGCGGCGTCCTGCTGGTCGTAGGCCAGGAAGAAGAACGTCCGGTCCTGAACCAGCGGTCCGCCCAGTGTCGCGCCCAACTGATTGCGGTGGAAGTCGGGCCGCCCTCCGCCGCGCTGCTCCGGAAACGGGGCGGCGATCTCGTCCCACTGCCCGAAGTAGTGGGCGGACCCTTTCAACTGGTTGGTTCCCGACTTGGTGATCACGTTGACGAAGCCGCCGGCCGAGCGGCCGAACTCGGCGGTGGCGCCCTGATTCACCACCACCAGTTCCTCGATGGCGTCCTGGTTGAAGGTAAAGGCCGGACGCTGGCCGCCGCGCTGCTCGCCGAAGAAGGGGTTGTTGAAGTCTGCGCCGTCCACGATGAAGTTGTTGAAGATGCCGCGTTGACCACTGATGTTGAGCTCGTCGCCGTCCGGTCCCTGGGAGACGGACGCGCCGGGCGTGAGCAGGGTCAGGCTCACGAAGTTGCGGCCGTTGCTCGGGACCCCATCCACCACATCCTCAAGAACGCGCTGCGAGCTGGTGACGTCTGCCGTGTCGAGCGTCGGGGACAGCTCGCTGACGACGGTGATGGTCTCGGCCGTCACGATCTTGAGCGTCACGGCCAGGTCGAGCATTTCCCCGACGCGCAGCCTCGCTCCCTGGATGCGTTCGGTGCTGAAGTCGTCGGTCGCCGCCTTCACGGTCAGGTCGTAGGTGCCCGGCGGCAGCAGGGTGCGCGCGAACGTCCCGGACGACGAGGTCTCCACGCTGGTCCGGAGGTCGGTCTCCCGATGCTGCAAGACGACGACCGCTCCCTCCATGGGATCGCCGAGCGGATCGCGGACGGTGCCGCGGATGATGCCGGTGGTCGTCCCGGCCTGGGCGGACGCCTCGGGCGCGGCCTGGTGGACGAGCATCGCGGCCAACAACGCGACGGCGATGGTGAAGACCAGGCGACGTGGGACGCAGAAGGTGCAAGCGTTCGGCATGGCTCGATGCAGCATGCGGGATTGTGACAAGGCAGCCGTTTCGTCACCGAGGGGGCGCGAAATGGAGTGCGGCCGCCTGATAGTATACTGAACCGCGATCCGCCGCATGCCGGTACGATTCGTGCCTCCCGAACCTGAGGGCGCGCACAGGCGTTCGACTCGCGTCCAAGGCGTCCCGGACCCCGGCCGGCAGGAGTCGCGAGGAGCCGGCGGAGAGTTTCTTCAGGCGTTTCCGACCCGGGTCACGGTATGATGACCGGCACCGGGTGTCAAGCGGCGTGCAAGACCGACCCGGCGCTCGGAACAACCATCCTCCCTCCTGAGAAGGATCAAGCTTCAAGGAGTCGTTGCCAACCCATGTTGGAAGGGCGCTATCTCGATCTGTTCCGGGACCTTTCCCGAGTCATCCCGGGCGAGCGGCTGATCCGGGACGACCTCCGCACCCTGGCCTACGGGACGGACGCCAGTTTCTACCGCCTGGTTCCCAAGCTGGTGGTCCGGGTCGACACCGAAGCCGAGGTGGGGGAAGTTCTGAGGCGGTGCCACGCCCGCCGGCTTCCACTCACCTTCCGCGCGGGAGGAACCAGCCTCTCGGGGCAGTCCCTGAGCGACTCGGTGCTCATGCAGCTGGGCACGGGGTGGCGGGGGGTCAGGATCGAGGAGGAGGGCAGGCTCATCACCCTGCAGCCGGGCGTGGTCGGCGCCCATGCCAATGCCCGCCTGGCTCCCTACCGGCGCAAGATCGGACCCGACCCCGCCTCCATCAACGCCGCCATGGTGGGGGGAATCGCCGCCAACAACGCCAGCGGCATGTGTTGCGGCACCTCCCAGAACAGCTACCAGACCCTTCAGGGCATGCGAATCATCCTTGCCGACGGCACCGTCCTGGACACCCGCAGCGCCGCCAGCCGGGATCGATTCCGCCGGACCCGTCCGGACCTGGTGGAACGCATCGGGCGCCTGGCGGAGCGGACCCGGGAGAACGGGGAGCTGGCCGGTCGGATTCGCCGCAAGTTCAAGATGAAGAACACCACCGGCTACAGCCTGAACGCCCTGATCGACTTCGACGATCCCCTCGACGTTATCCAGCACCTGATGATCGGCTCCGAAGGCACCTTGGGCTTCATCTCCGAAATCACCTACCGCACCGTACCCGACTATCCCCACAAGGCCACCGCCCTGATCCTTTTCCCCGACATCCGGACCGCCTGTGAAGCCACCACCCTGTTGCGAAACTGTCCCGTCTCGGCGGTCGAGATCATGGATCGCGCCGGCCTGCGCTCGGTGGAAGACAAGCCCGGTCTGCCCCTGGACCTGAAGAACCTGGAACCCTCGGTGGCGGCCCTGCTGGTCGAGACCCGGGGTGAAACACCGGAAGAGCTGGACCATCACTTGGCAGCCACCACCCGAAGTCTGGCCGATCTGCCCACCGTGGAGCCGGTCGCCTTCACCCTGGACCCCACCGAGCAGCTTCGCCTCTGGAACATCCGCAAGGGCCTGTTCCCCTCCATCGGGGCCATCCGGGAAATCGGCACCACCGTCATCATCGAAGACGTGGCCTTCCCCATCGACCGGCTGGCCGAAGCCACCCTGCAGCTCCAGCAACTGTTCCGCAAGCACCGCTACACGGAAGCCATCATCTTCGGGCATGCCCTGGAGGGGAATCTCCATTTCGTCTTCACCCAGGACTTCAACCGGCCCGAAGAGGTTCGCCGCTACCGGGACTTCATCGGCGACCTCACCGAAATGGTGGTTGGAGTCTACGACGGCTCGCTCAAGGCCGAGCACGGAACCGGCCGCAACATGGCCCCCTTCGTGGAGCTGGAGTGGGGGGCGGAAGCCTACCGCCTGATGCGGGAGATCAAGGCCGTCTTCGATCCCGAAGACCTTCTCAACCCCGGCGTGATCCTCAACAGCGATCCTCAGATCCACCTCAAGAACCTCAAGCCCCTGCCCAAGGCCCACTCGGTGGTCGACAAGTGCACCGAATGCGGTTTCTGCGAGGTCAACTGCCCCTCCCGGGACCTGACCCTCACCCCTCGTCAACGGATCGCCGTCTGGCGTGAAATTTCCCGGCTTCGATCCAATGGCGACAACCCCGACCGACTGGTCGAGTTGACCGGCCGTTACGCCTACCAGGGCAACGCCACCTGCGCCACCGACGGCCTGTGCGCCATCGCCTGCCCGGTGAGCATCGACACCGGCAAGCTCATCAAGGACCTGCGGCGCCTTCAGGTTCCCGGGTGGCAAGATCGGGCCGCCACCTTGCTGGCCAACCATTTCGGCCTGGTTACGGCCTCGCTGCGGCTGCTGTTGACCGCCACCCACCAGTTGCACCGGCTGCTGGGCCCGCAAGGCATGCGGCAAGTCACCGAGTGGGCTCGGAAGCTTTCCGGAAACAGGCTGCCGCAGTGGAATCCCTACCTGCCCAGGGCGGCCGAAGTCTTGACCCCCTCGGGAGACGACGGCCGGTCGCCCCTCAAGGCGGTCTACTTCCCAAGCTGCCTCAGCCGCACGCTGGGCGTGGCCGGCGACAGTGGGGGCCAGCCTTCTCAGAACCGCAAGATGGAATCGCTGATGCGCAAGGCGGGAGTGGAGCCGGTCTATCCGGAAAACCTGGACGGCCTCTGCTGCGGGATGCCCTTTGCCAGCAAGGGTTTCGAGCGGCAGGGGGCCGGTAAGCAGGAGGAGTTGCAGCGGGCATTGAACCTGGCCTCCCGCGACGGCCTCTATCCGGTCCTGGTGGATACCAGCCCCTGCCTCTTTCGTCTGAAGGAGTCCGCTCTCTTCGAAGCGGATTTCCCCATCTATGAGCCGGCGGAGTTCATTCTGAAGGTTCTGAGACCGGGACTCGCCTTCCGGAAGAGCAAGGGCCCGGTGGCCCTGCACAGTCCCTGCAGCTCCCGAAAGATGGGGCTGGACAGCGCATTGCGACGGGTTGCCGAACTCTGCGCCGAGGCGGTCATTGTCCCCGACAGCGTGGGCTGCTGCGGGTTCGCCGGAGACCGGGGCTTCAGCCACCCCGAGCTGACCGCCTCGGCCCTCGGCCCCCTGAAGACCTCTCTGCCGTCAAGCTGCTCCCTGGGCTACTCGACCAGCAAGACGTGCGAGATCGGGCTGTCGCTGCACTCCGACATCCCCTATCAGTCGATCGCCTACCTGGTGGATGAATGCACCGAAGGCCGGCGCCGGCAGGATGGGCCGGAGGCCGCCAGGGACGGGTGAGGCATTGGCATCGCGGCCGATCTCAGCCCTCCTGCTCCCGGTCGGCTTCATCGCTTCCCAGGACCTCATAAAGAGAAGTCGCCTCGTTCCTTCGGGGATCCGAGCCGGGCAAGCAAGCCACCCTCACCCTCAGCGTTGCATTCCTCTTCCGGCACTCGATCAGGTCCCCGACCTTGATCGACTTGCCTCCCTTCGACACCTGCCCGTTGACGGACACCGCTCCCGCCGCGCAGGCCTGCTGAGCCAGGGCCCGGCGGGGAATCAGGCGGGACCTTTTCAGGAATAAATCCAACCGCATGGATTCGGGTGGAGAGGCGGGAGCCTACTTCTTCTGCTTGCCCTCGAATGCTGCCGGCGGGAGATCCTTTCCGGCAGGCTGATCCCCGTCGGCAGAGGCCGTCTCCACTTCGGCGCCGCTGTCCACGTAGCCTTCCTTGAGACGGATGTAGCTTTGGCGGCGCAGCGTCTCCATATACTTCCGGACAGCCGGGACCGCCTTGTCCTCGACCAGCTTGTTGCGGATCTGATCCTTGACCAGGTCCAGGGGCTGAATGCCGGCGGTGTTTTTTTCGATCACCTTGAAGATGCGGAAGCCGCCCTGGCCCTCCAAGATATCGGTGATCTGACCTCGCCGCAGGGAAAAGACGATATCCTCGACCTCCTTCAGGAGCATTCCTCGACGGAAGAATCCCAGGTCGCCCCCCTGCCTGGCGGTCGGCCCTTCGGAATACTGGGCTACCAGGTCGCCGAACACCTCTCCGCCCCTGGCTTTCTCCAGCACTTCCTCGGCCCTTTTTCGGAGCCCCTCGACATCGGGGGAAGGACCCTTTCCGTTGGAGGCGATCAGAATTTCCTGGAGCCGCACCTGCTCCGGCCGATCGAACTTTTCCCGGTTGGCCTCATAGAAGGTCGTGATCTCCGCTGTCGAAACCTGGATGCGGTAGTAGACTTCGCGCCCCAGCACCTGCTCCTTGAGGCTCTGCTCCTTGATTCTCTTTCTGAACTCGACGGGATTGATGCCCTGGCCGCGCATCTCCTGCTCCAGGGTTTCGATGCTGGGCAGATTGTTCTCCTTTCGAAGCCGGTCCAGGTACTTGATGACGTCGGTGTCGGCGGTCATGCCCAGCTCTACTGCCTTTTGCACCAGGAGACGTTCCTCGATCATGTTCTTGAGCAGATCCTTTTCTCCCTCGCGCACCGCTTTCGCCAATGCTTCGCCGGAGAGCTTTTGCTGAGCCTGGGTCCGCAGCTTGAACAGGTTTACGGCCTCCTCGTATTCGGACTTGGTGATGATGTCGTTGTTGACCCGACAGATGATCTCCTCGAAGGTGGTGGTTTCCGCCAGAGACGTGCCGGACAGCAGCAGCACTCCAGCCAGCACCCCGTGAGAAAGCCTTGACTTCATGGTTCCTCCTCTTCGAACTGCCACGCCGGGCAAAACCCGGTTACCTCAATTCAGCCCATACCCGATGTTAACCGAAATCTCCACGGAAGTTAACCCGCCCGTGTCGGAGGGGGCAGTGATTGTAACATCGTGAGGGACTCCTCAGGAAGCCAGCTCGACCAGCAGGCCTCGCACCGAGGAAAGCACCTCCCCCTGGGAGACACCTGCCGACCGAAGCCTCAATTGCCCTCCCGGGCTCACCGACAGGCCGGGGACACTGGAGACGGTTTCCACCAGCTTGTGGGGCGATATGGGGGTCCTGGGGTGGAAGGTGATGGCGATGCCCTGACGATCTCTCTCCATCGACTCCACCAGAATCCCTTCCGCCAGGCGGCGCACCCTCATATAGTCCAGGAGCCTCTCCACCTCCTCGGGCAAGGGCCCGTAACGGTCCTCCAGCTCCTCCCGGAGGGCATCCGTCTCCGAGTCCAGCTTCAGTGAGGAGACGCGCTTGTAGACGCTCAGCCGCTGATTTTCCTCGGGGATGTAGTCGGGTGGGATCTTGACGCTCACCTTGAGATCGATCCGGCTCTGGAGTTCGGGCAGGACTTTCTCGCCCTGGAGCTCCCGGATGGTCCGTTCCAGCATCTGACAGTAGAGATCGAAGCCGATGGCGTTGACGTGTCCATGTTGTTCCCCGCCCAGCAGGTTGCCGGCGCCTCGCAGCTCCAGATCCAGGGCCGCCACCTTGAAACCCGATCCCAGCTCGCTGAACTCCTTCAACGCCGCCAGCCGCTGCCGGGCGATGCCGGAGAGCGTCTGGCGCGGCGGCACCAGCAGATAGGCGTAGGCCCGGCGGCTGGAACGGCCCACCCGCCCCCGCAACTGGTAGAGCTGCGATAGTCCGAACCGGTCGGCTCGATTGACGATCATGGTGTTGACCAGCGGTATGTCCAGACCGTTTTCTATGATCGTGGTGGAAACAAGCACGTCGGCCTCGTGCCTCAGGAACTTCAGCAGGGTGGCCTCCAGGTCCTTCTCCTTCATCTGCCCGTGAGCCACCAGCAGTCGAGCGTCAGGGCAGATATCCCGGACCAGTGCGGCAATGGAATCGATGGTCTCCACCGTGTTGTGCACAAAATAGACCTGACCCTGGCGCTCCAACTCGTTTCTGATGGCGTTTTGGATGACTTGGCGGCTGAAGGGCAGCACCGCGGTCTGTATGGCCAGCCGATCCTTGGGAGGCGTCTCGATCACCGACATGTCCCGGATGCCCGTCAACGACATGTGCAGGGTTCTTGGAATGGGGGTGGCCGTCATGGTCAAGGTGTCGACGTTCTTCTTCAACTGCCTCAATCTCTCCTTGTGTGCCACGCCGAAGCGCTGCTCTTCGTCCACGATCAACAGGCCCAGGTCTCTGAAACGGATGTCCTTGGAAAGCATGCGATGGGTGCCGATGAGGATGTCCACTTTGCCGGTCGCCACCCGCTCCAGAATGGCCTTTTGCTCCCTGGGTCTGCGGAATCGGCTCAACATCTCGATGGTGATGGGAAATGCAGTAAAACGCTGCCTGAAACGCAGGTAGTGCTGGTAGACCAGGATGGTCGTGGGGGCCAGTACCGCCGCCTGCTTGCCGTCAAAGGCCGCCTTGAAGGCGGCCCGCATGGCCACTTCGGTCTTGCCGAAGCCCACGTCCCCACAGAGCAGCCGGTCCATGGGGCTGCTCAACTCCATGTCCCGGTAAAGGTCCTGAATGGCGTCCCTTTGATCCGGGGTCTCGGTGAACTCGAAGGCATCCTCGAATTCCCGATGCCAGTGACCGTTGGCGGAAAAGCGGTATCCCGGTGCGATCCTTCTGCGGGCGTAGAGATCGAGCAGCTCCTGAGCCATGTCCCGGATGGACTTCCTGGCGCGGGCCTTGGCTCTTTTCCAGCTCACTCCTCCGAGCTTGTCGAGGGGCGGGCGGGCGCTGTCGCCGCCGCTGTGCTTCTGGACGAGATCCATCCTCTCCAGAGGCACGTACAGCCGGGCTTCGTCGAAATACTCCAGGATCATGAACTCCTGGTTCACTCCAGCGCGGTCGATCTGCTTCAACCCCCGATAGCGACCGATTCCGTGGTCGACGTGCACCAGGTAGTCCCCTGGACTCAGTTCGCGGAAGTCGGAAACAAAGGCCCCGCTTCTGGACCTGGACGGTGCCGGATGGGTGAGGAACTCCACTTCGTCGAAGACGTCCTCGTCCCCGAAGATGCAGATCCCGGAGGAGGGGTGGCGGAACCCTTCCAGGACGTGGCCGACCGCCACGGTAATCCGGTCGCGCGTCCCATCGGCTGCTCGGTCCCTGTCGTCGAAATCGGAAACGACCGGAAGATCGTATTCCCGCAGCATTTCCCCCAGGCGCTCGGCTCGTCCCAGGGATGACTGGGCGAACAGCAGTCGAACGTCGTCTTCCAGCCACTGGCGCAGGTCCCGGGCCAGGCGGGCGATGTCGCCGTGGTACTTTCCGACGGGCGCCGTCTGACAGTCCAGGTGGATTGGGGCCGGGGCGGCAGCCGCCTGGGGCCTTGAATCGACCGAGCGGGCAGGCGTCTCGCCCGCGGCCGGAAGCGAGGAGGAGGAAGGATCCGACTTCCGGCCGCGGGCGATTCCCAGTTGTTTCAGGTCGATGACCGGCCGGTCCTCCAGCCTTTCCGCGGCTTCGGCCAGGGACAGAAAGAGCTCTTCCGGATTCAGGCTGGGCCACCCGCGCCGGCTCAACGCCTCCCGGTCTCCGGCCAGGGCCTCGCTCCAGTGGCGCAATCCCTCCTCCAATTCGTCCGGCTCGTCCCTCACCACCACGAAGTCGTTGGCATAGTCCAGAAACGGCACCTGCAGGGGAAGTGTCAGCCCATGCAGGAACTCGAACCCCTGGAAGTGCTCCCCCCGACTTGCCTGGACTACCTGTGTCTCGAAGAATCCCGGAAAACCTTGAGGGTCCCACCTTTCGGAAGCCTGGCGGCTCCACTCCCGCAGAGCGGCGGGATCCACAAAAGTCTCCCTCATGGGAACGGGAGTTACGCTCTCCAGGCGACCCACCGACCGCTGCGAGCTGACGGAAAACTCCCGGAGCGATTCAACCTCGTCTCCAAAGAACTCGATGCGTGCCGGATTGAGGCTGCCGGGGGGATAGACATCCAGAATCCCTCCCCGGCGGGAAAAGGTCCCCACGCCGGTCACCGGCTCTTCCCTGACGTATCCCGCCCGTTTCAGGTAGCCGATCAGCTCCTCGAGGGCAATCTCTCTGCCCGGAACCAGTTCGGGCACCTGCCGGAGGTCGGGAAGGACCTCCGGCAGGCGAGTCACCAGGGCCGTGGGGCCACAGAGCAGAATATCCAGCGACCGCCGGTGCATCTTCCAGAGGGCCAGGGTCCGCTGCTCCACGGCCTCGGCGTGGGGAGAAAGACCGCTATAGGGACCCGGCTGCAGTGCGGGAAAGGTGGACACTCGCTCCCCCGGTATTCCGGAGAGGCTGCGCTGATAAAAGGCCGTGGTGGCGGCCATGGCTTCCAGGTCCGGGACACCGGCACTGAGGAACAGAATCGGCCGATTCAGGGTCCGATGCAGGAGAGCCAGATAGGCGGGTTTCGCAGCCGGGGTAATGCCGGACAGGGTGATTCGGCAGGGCCCGGAATCGACCTGGCGGGGAATGGCTTGGAGGAGAGAGTCCTGCGCCAGTTGGGAAAGCAGATGTTGGGTAGCCAAATTGATCGGGAAATGAATTCAGAACGCCCGGAGCCTGCGACTGTTTGAACCCGGCTAGGCTTTCCGGCCGTAGCGGTGAAGAATGCGCTCAATGATTGCGGTGGAGGAATGGCCCTCCAGGTAGGGCAGGGGAACCACCCTGCCGCCGGCCGCCTCCACCTCCTGCCGTCCCACGATGGTTTCCACCGTCCAGTCGCCCCCCTTGACCAGCACGTCGGGAAGCAGAGCCGCGATCAACCGATGGGGCGTATCCTCGTCAAAGACCGTAATGTAGTCGACGCTGTCAAGCCCCGAGAGCAGGCGGGTCCGCTCATCCTGGGTCAGGATGGGCCGCAGGGGCCCCTTCAGCTCTCTGACCGAACGATCGCTGTTGACTCCGACAATGAGAGCATCCCCCATGTGCCGGGCGCGGCTCAGGTAATCGATGTGGCCGGCGTGGAGCAGATCGAAGCATCCGTTGGTGAAGACCGTCCGCTTGTTCTCCCGGCGCAACCGATCCCGTTGCGCCAGAAGGTCCTCCAAAGCCAGAATCTTCCGCAGAGACATGTTGGAAACCGACGGGGAGATCGGAGGAAGGGAGCAGGAATGGCAGGCGGAGATTATAGCACAGCCCCGGACCGGGCCGGTGGAATCCTCGGGGGCTTAACCGGTCGCCCGAAGGCGCATCCCCATGCGTTCCAGCAGGTCGCGGTCGAGGTCGGCTTGGGGGTTGGGGGTGGTCAGCAAGCGCTCGCCCATGAAGACGGAATTGGCTCCGGCCAGCAGGCAAAGCGCCTGGGCTTCGTCCGAAAGCGACAGGCGGCCGGCGCTCAAGCGCACCATGGCTTCCGGCATCAGGATGCGGGCGGTGGCGATCATGCGGACCATTTCGATGGGATCGACCGCTTGCTGATCCGCCAGCGGGGTTCCTTCCACCCGAACCAGCAGATTGATGGGCACGCTCTCGGGATGAGGATCCTGAGTGGCCAACTGCTCCAGCAGGCTCCAGCGGTCCCGGCGACTCTCTCCCATCCCGATAATCCCGCCGCAGCAGACGCTGATCCCCGCGTTCCGTACCCGTTCCAGGGTCTCCAAGCGATCCCGGTAGGTCCGGGTGGTGATGATTTGGCCGTAGAATTCGGGGGAGGTGTCCAGGTTGTGGTTATAGGCCGTCAGGCCCGCCGCCGCCAGTGCCTCGGCCTGCGGCTGCGACAGCATGCCCAGGGTGCAGCAGGCCTCCATGCTCAACTCCCTGACGCCGCGAACCATGGCCAACACCTTGTCGAACTCTGCGCCATCAGGGGCCTGGCGCCAGGCCGCCCCCATGCAAAAGCGGGTCGCCCCCTGCCGGCGAGCCTCCCGCGCGGAGGCCAGTACCTGCTCGGGGCTCAACAGCTTCTCGCCGGCAACGCCCGTATCGTAACGGGCCGATTGCGGGCAATAGCCGCAGTCTTCCGGACACCCTCCGGTCTTGATGCTGAGAAGCGAACAACCCTGCACCTCCTCGGCGCAGTGGTACCGGCGGTGCCGGCTCTGGGCCCGAAAGATCAGCTCGGGAAGGGGCAGGGTGTAGATGCCCTCGATTTCTTCCAAGCTCCAGTCATGACGGATGGGGCTTGAATCGGGCTGCTTCATGTCGGCGCTCTTCCTTGACTGCGGTCGAAATCCCGGCTCGGCAACGCAGGGCGTTTTCCGGAGGCCGGTGGCGATTCAGGAGTATATCTCCCCGTACTTGGTCTTCAGGTAGCACACGAAGGGCTCGGCCCTCAGCGCCTCTCCGGTTACCCGCCGCACCAGTTCGGCGGGCATGAACTTCCGGCCGTGGCAATGCACCCGCTCTCTCAGCCAACCCAGCAGGGGAGAGAACCGGCCCCGTTCGATGTCCCGAGGGATGCCTGGGATCTCCTTCCTGGCGAGGTCGTACAACTGCACCGAAATCAGATTGCCCAGAGAATAGGTGGGGAAATAGCCGAAAAGGCCGTGGGACCAATGAACGTCCTGGAGCACCCCCAGAGCATCGTTGGGAGGAGTGATCCCCAGATAGTCTCGCATCTTGCCGTTCCAGGCCTCCGGCAGGTCCGCCACCGCAAGGTTGTCCTCGACCAGTTGGGCTTCCAGCTCGTAGCGCAGCATGATGTGCAGATTGTAGGTCACTTCGTCTGCCTCCACCCGGATGAGCGAAGGCTCGACACGATTGATGGCCCGGTAGAAGGCCTCCACCGAGCAATCTGCCAACTGACGCGGAAAGGCGCGTTGAAGCCGCGGATAGGCGAATTTCCAGAACCCCCGGCTCCGGCCCACCAGGTTCTCCCACAACCGCGACTGGGACTCATGAATACCCAGGGAGGCGCCACCGCTCAAGGGGGTGCGCTCCATGGCCGCGCTCACTCCCTGTTCGTAAAGGGCGTGGCCCGTTTCGTGGAGCGTGCCGAAAAGGGCCGACGGGAGGAACCTCTCGTCGAAGCGGGTGGTGATTCGAACGTCCCGGTTGGAGAAAGAGGTACAGAAGGGATGCACCGACTGGTCCTGGCGTCCCCCACTGAGATCGAAGCCCATCTCCCGGGCCATCTCCAGGCCGAAGGTCGTCTGCTCGTCGATGGGGAAGCGCCGGCGCAGAATTTCATCCTGGACGCTTTCCAGCTTTTGGGAGATATCCTGAACCAGCGGAACCAGGCCGTTCTTCAAATCGGCAAAAAGCCGGTCCACCTCTGCCGATTCCATGCCCGGCTCATACCGGTCGAGCAGAGCGTCGTAGCGCCTCTGCCGATATCCCAGGCAGTCTGCCAACTGTCGCTGCAGGTCTACAATGGTCTGCAGCGGGTTTCGAAACAGGCTGAAGTCGGACTGGCTGCGGGCCTTGACCCAGATCTCCATTCCCAGGGAGGTCTGTCGGGCCAACTCCTCCACCAGCGCCGGGGGGACTCGGCGAGCCTTGTCATAGTCCCGCCGGGTCAGGCGAACCAGGCTGGCATCATCCGATTCATAGCTCAGGGCGCTGGTCTCGCCGGCCGCGCCCTCC
>JAJECY010000142.1 GCA_022821775.1 Acidobacteriota bacterium | reverse complement strand
GATGGCGTTGGAGGCGATCATCTGCTGGTGGGGGCCGAGCATGTCGGTGGCGCTGCCGCTTCCCCCGCCCTGCTCGGCCGTATAGGTGAAGTTGAGCATGGCCGCCTCGGAGCCCCGGTTGGTCAGGGCCAGCTCCGAGGTAAAGTGGGAGTTGTTCTTCCCCGTCGAGTCCAGCACCACCGGGACGAAGGTCGTCATGGTCGTCATGGTGTCCGGCGGAGTTGAAGCATCTCCCGGATTGAAACCGGCGCTGATGACCAGTTCAGCATTTGCGATAACTCCCGCGTTCGCCGGCGCTACGACAAGTTGCGCATAGCTGACTCTGCTCACACCTGCCTCTTCAGACTCGACAAAGCCTCCTTCCATCATGGGTGCATTCTCAACCGCCGCGGCGACAAGATCTTGCATGAACATCGCCACGCTGGCGTCTTCAATTACCGTGAGGAGCTTGAAATCACGGTCCGGATTGCCTGCGTCAAAGAATACCAGTACTGCGCCTTCGATCCCCAAGTAATCGTTAACCAGCACAACGAAGTAGGTGGACCCGTGCTTCCAGGGCCCCGGATCCATCCTGAAAACCTCCTTCAGGGCGTCAATGTCCACGGCCTCTCCACTCTCGAATTGCGCCCCCAACCATGCAATCGCTCCCTGGACGAAGGCTTTCAGGGTATCCCGGTCCACCACATCCCGGGCCGTAACGGCGGGCGCTTCCTGGGCCGAGGCGGGCCCGACATCGGACAGAACGCCGGCTATAACCAAAACACACCCCAAAAGAACCACCCGCGTAATGGGTTTCATGTCGATAGCTCCTTGTAGAACCGCTACTGTGAGAACCAGGTAGTGAGTGCCTATAAATCTATACAATGCGGTAGTTTCGTCAAGCAAATTAACCGCACGAAGCTGTCGAATCGTGAAAGGAAACGGATTGAGGCCGGACCCGGAATCCAGGTTGAACGCTCGACGCCCCGATTCTACTCCCTGGCCGGAACACAAGCCCCTCGCCGCTGCGCTGCCCGGGGGCCCCGTCGTTGACCACGACCGGGGGAACCGGTAGGATCAACAATCCTTCCTGCGGCAAAGGGAAGACAGGAGATCCTCATGATTCGAGAGCACTCGGCCGGGTTCCGTTTAATGGTATTGGCAATGGTTTGGGGCTGGAGTTTGGGCTGCAGTCCTGCAGGAGAGCCGGATTCCGGGGTTGTGGCGCCCGTAGGCACAGTGGTGCTTCCGGAAGCCGACGCTGTGCAACCGGTGGAGATCGTCCGCACCAATGACTACTCCGAAGGCGTGGTGATCGATCACGAGGGGAACATCTACTTCTCCCACGAGAGGGTGATCACGGTGGTATCCCCCGACGGAAAGCACCGGGTCTGGGCGGAGACCGGGGAACCCAATGGCCACAAGATTCTGGCGGACGGCACCCACCTGGTCTGCGATGCCACCCATCACGCCGTGCTGCGCCTGGATGCCGACGGAAACATGCTGGAACCGGCTTCCAAGGAATGCGAGGGCAAGCCGCTCAAGGGACCCAACGACCTGACCCTGGACCCGGAGGGGGGCTTCTACTTCACCGACCCGGAGGGTACGGGCCTGTCCAATCCCGTCGGAACCGTCCACTACGTCGATCCGGAGGGCACCACCCACTTGGTGGCCGGAGGGTTGGCCTACCCCAACGGCATCGTGCTGACGCCCGATCGCAAGCGGCTGCTGGTCGCCGAAAGCCAGAAGAACCGCATCCTGCTTTATGAGGTGCTGTCGCCGGGGACGGTGGGTCCAATGCAGGTGTTTGCGGAACTGCCGTCAAAAGAGGGAGAGCAGATCGACAACCAGCCCGACGGCATTTGCCTGGATGCCGCGGGGAACCTCTACGTGGCCCACTATGGGATGCGCCAGGTCCAGGTGCTGGACCCCAAGGGCAAGCTCATCCGACGCTATCCCGGTGGCAACCTCACCACCAGCAATTGCGCCTTCGGCGGACCCGGGCTGGATCAGCTTTTTGTTACGGGAGGCACTCCCGGGGCGCTCTTCCGACTGGATCTGGGAGTGCCCGGTCTGGACATTCGCCCCAAGGGCAGAGAGAAGCCCTCCGAAGGCTGAGCCGGACAGGGGTTGTCCCTGGGAGCGCGGGCGTCCCGCCCGCACAAGACCTGGCAGGGTCGTGGAGATTGGCTTCTCAGGGTTGGTCGGTTCACCCGCCGGCCGGCACCGGGCCGGCGCCTTTACAAGAATGCGGGCGGGACGCCCGTGCTCTCGGGGGGCACGACCTTCCCGGCAATCAGTGCCGCTGCCTGACGAATTTTGCCAAGGACTCACGGGACTGCCTGGCCGGCCAGGACCCCGGTGCATCGCCCCCCTTCCACCGCGATCTGACCATTGACCACCACCCAGGGGATGCCCTCGGGAAACTGCCTGGGGTCTTCATAGGTGGCGGTGTCTGTGACCGTGTCCGGGTCGAAGACTACCAGGTCGGCGAAATACCCCGGCTGCAGTCGGCCCCGTCCGGTCATTCCGAAGCGGCGCGCCGGCCCGTCCGTCATCCGCTGGACCATCGTTTCCAAACTCAAGGTCCGATGGCGCCGCCTCAGCCGTCCCAGAAACCTGGGGAAGGCCCCGTAGCAGCGGGGATGGGGCGCGCTTCCCAGGGGAGTGATGTCGCTGCAGGCCATGGCGTCGGGGCGGGCCAGCAGCTGCAGGCAATCCCGGTCGATGGCTTCCCGCAGCGCCGGGATTGCCGGCGGCGCGTTGACGTAGCCGACCTTGAGTTCCTCCTCCAGCAGCAGGTCGCACAGCGTCTGGGCAGGGGAATCCCCGCGCTGGAGGGCGGCCTCGGCCAGACTCTTCCCCTCCAGGTGGGGGTTGCGGGGAAGGCAGGAAAGGGTGACCGGCTCCAGCGGCGCGAACAGCCGGCTCTCCAGGTGGTCCCTCAGGGAGTCCCGCTGCCCCGGGTCGGCCAATCGCTCCAGAATGGCATCGGGGCCGCCCTCCTGCATCTCACCGGGCAGAAAGCTCACGGCGATGCTGCTCCCGCTGGGGTAGGGATAGATGTCCATGGTGCAGTCCACCCCCTGGTCCTTGGCTCGGTCGATGGGGGCCGTAAGCTCCTTCAGTCGGCCGGCGGTCTCCTCGGTCGTCCTGAGATGGGCGAAGTGAACGGGCGCCCCGGACCGCCGGGCGATCTCCAGTCCCTCCGTGATCCCGCCGCCGCCAAAGGCGCGGCAGGGTGTTCCCACTCGCGGCTCGTTGACATAGACGCCCCCGGCCTCGCGCACCGCCCGGCACATCTCCACCAGTTCCCGGGTGTCCGCCCAGTATCCGGGATAGTAGGCGGCCCCGGTGGAGAACCCTACCGCGCCCTGCTCGATTCCCTTTCTCAAGATCCGCCTGGCGGCCTGGAGTGTTTCCCCTCGAAGCGGAAGACCCCGAAAGCCGAGCAGTTCCAGGCGGATGGCTCCGTGGGGAACGAGGTAAGCGACGTTCACAGCCACCTTGCGGTGGTAGTGCGCTCGAAAGGCGGCGATGCTGCTCATGTCCAGGTCGGGCGGGGGATCCCCCAGTATCCCGCCCAGGTAGCGGGCATAGAGCCTGAAATTGGGAGGGGAGAGGGGCGCCCAGGACATCCCGTCCAGGCCCACGATCTCGGTGGTGATGCCCTGTCGCAGCCCGCAGGCGTGCTGGGGATCGTGCAGAAGCGCTCCCTCGGAGTGGGTGTGGGTGTCGATGAATCCGGGAGCCACCGTGAGACCCTGCAGTGGGATGACTCGCCGGGCTCGGGCCTGGGAGAGGTCGCCGATGGCTTCGATCTTCTCTCCGATGATGCCAACGTCGGCCGAGACGGCCGGCGTGCCCATGCCGTCGAGGAGTTGTCCGCCACTCAGGATGAGGTCGAAGTTCATAGTGCTGAGACACCTCTCCAGACGGTGGGTTACGCCTCCAGGGACTTTGGATCCTCCCCGGCCGCCGGCTTCATGAGGGGTTGGTCGGGCCTGACGGCCAGCCAGCAGAGCGCGGCCGTCAACTGTGTTCCGGCAATGAGATAGAGCACCAGGTTCCAGTCGCCGCCGGTCCGTTCGATGTGTCCGATCAGGTAGCCCAGAGCGATGGGCATCAGCAGGGCCCCGGCGATTCCGGCCATGTTCATCACGGCCATCAGGAGGGCGCTGTAGCGGCCGGCGATGTCCATGGTCGCGGTCCAGGAGGGGGGACCGGAAAATGAACCGGCCAGCGACCCCGCCGAGAGCAACGCCACCAAAAGCGGAGCCGAGTTGGCCCCCAGCGCCGACAACGTCAGCAGGCCGGCGGCGCCGATACCGAAGCAGGCCACCAGGCTGCGGCTGATCCGCTTGCTGCCGGTCCGCGCGAACAACCCGTCCACCAGCAGGCCGCCCGCCATCAAGCCCGTCACCGCCGCCGCCAGAGGCCATACGGCGAACCATCCCGCCTGGCCGGGGGTGATGTCGTAGCTCTTCTCCAGGTAGGCGGGAAACCAGGTAACAAAGACGGCGAAGGCCGCCGCCCTGAGGAACTGCTGGGAGCAGATCCCCCACAGGCTGCGGCTTCCGATCATGCGGGCCAGCAGGTTCGCCGGGCTGTCCGGGCTTGGGTGAGACGAGGAATCGGCGCCCTCCACCGATTCGGAGCTACCCCCGCGGGAGGAGGGCGCGGCTTGCCTCGGCAACTCGGAGAACGGCGGCCGGGTGATCAGGTTCCGCTCGGCCACATTGGCCCAGGGGTGCTGCCGAGGGTGGTTGCGGAAGTACCAGAAGAAGACCACCGCCCAGGCCACACCGACCCAGGTGTAGAGGCCGAACACCTCTCTCCAGGGGTAGCGCTCCATCAGGAAAGCCGTCAATCCCATGGTGACAATGCCCCCGATGGACATGGAGGTCTCGACAGTTGCGCTGCTGAACCCCCGCCGCCTCTCGGGGAACCAGTCGTTGATGACTAGGGTGGCGATGGGCACCAGTCCGGCCTGGGAGGCGCCGAAGGCCACGCGCGACACCAGCATGGGAAGATAGGAATACACCCTGGCCGACCAGAGGTTGAACAGCGACCAGAGCAGGCTGATGAGCGGAAGAGCCCACCTCGGTCCCAGGCGGGTCCCCAGCCAGCCTCCCGGGACCTGAAAGGCCAGGTATCCCACCATGAAGGCGCTCAGTATCCAGCCCATCTGCTCGGTGGTGAACTGGAGCTCTATCTGGATAGTGGTATTGGCGACGGCGATGCAGTGACGGGTGAGGTAGGCGCTGGCGGCCGCCAGCGCCAGCAGACCCAGTACGCCGTGGCGAACGCCGCTTGGCCTCGCCGGCCCGGCGGCGCCGTCAGATGGGTTGGAATCGGCCCGGATAGCCATGGGTCGGTCTGCCTCGAGGAATCGGTGCAGAGAGTAGACCAATCGATCCGACCTGGCAAGGCGGGACGAGCGCAGGCGAAGGCCGCCATCGCTGCCCGTGCTGCTTCTCGTCACTCTCGGGGCACCGCGTTGGCCCCCCGCCGTCACACGTGCAGTGCTATACTCCGTCTACTTTTCCACTTGAGGGTGAGACATGATCGAAACTGCTGCTGATTGCCCGGAAAGCCGCCTGGAGGGCCTGAATGCCGTGGTCACCGGAGCCGCCCAGGGGCTGGGCCTGGCCATTGCCGAGGAGCTGGGCCGGCGGGGCGCCCAGGTAACCATGGCCGACGTGCAAGCGGAAAAGGTACGGAAAGCGGCTGCCGGGCTGGGGGCGAAGGGACTGCAGGTCGAACCCGCCACCCTGGACATCACGGACAGCCGGGCCGTCAGGGAGTTTTTCGAGGTCCTTGCCGGCAAGCGGGGGCGGATCGACATCCTGGTCAACAACGCCGGCTCGCGGCAATCGGTCACCGAGGTGGCCGAACTGGGCGACCGGGAGTGGGACCGGGTGCTGGCGGTGACCCTGACCGGGACGTTCTACTGTTGCCGCTCGGCGGCGGACGCCATGCAGCGGCAGGAGTCGGGCGCCATCGTCAACATGGCTTCGGTCAACGGACAGAGCCCGGCCGCCCTGGTGGCGGCCTACAACGCCGCCAAGGCCGGGGTGATCGCCCTGACGCGGACGCTGGCCCTGGAGCTGGCTCCCTACGGGGTGCGGGTCAATGCCGTGAGCCCCGGGCCCGTCTACACCGACTTCAACCGGCAGAACATGGCGGAACGGGCCCAAAGCCTGAACATCTCGGAGGAGGAAATCATCCAGCGGGTCGCCAGGTCGATTCCCCTGGGACGCTGGGGAGAACCCCATGAGATCGCTCAGGGAGTGGCCTTCCTCTGCAGTCCGGCGGCGAGCTGGATAACGGGGGAGGTCCTCAGGGTCAGCGGAGGCCTGGAAGGGGTTTCAGCCACGCCCCCCAAGAAACCCAAGAGTGCGCCGGCAAGCGGCGACTCCGGGTAAGGTGGGCTGCCGCCGCGCCGTGCTCTATCTCGGGCACAAAAACGGCCCGGTTCACCACTCGCGGTGGCGAAAACCGGGCCGTACTTGCATGGGTCCGGCCCGAAGGCCGGGCTCTGCGATTATTTGGGGCTGAAGGGCAGCGATGAATGATGAAGATTGATCTTCAAAGCACCGTCAACAAGGACGTAGCCAAAGGTGTACTCAACCTTAGTCTCTTTACCGTCCGGGCCTTTGAAGTAGTAGTTACCCATGGCCATTGCGGAGGTGTCGTTGGTGTAGATGCCGTTGTTCTCCCACCGAACATTGGTCCAGCCTGAGATTGCGAACCCTTTGTCCTCCGTTCCGTCTTGCCCGATGAAATAGCTCAGAGCTCCGTCAAATGTTTCACGGAACTGATCTTCCGCTGCCATGGTCGGCTTGAACATGACTTTGGTCTCGCCATATGCATAAAGGTCATTGATGTGTTCCTTCGCACGGGCGGTGTAGTCGCCGCCATCGGCATGAACTTTGGAAATCGCGACAATACCTTTGCCCCAGGCTTTCTGTGCATCAATGACAGTCTGTTTGGAGATCGGTTCCGCTGCCGCTGACGTCGCAATGGCGGCAAGGGCGAGGCCGGAGGCCGCGGTCAGAACAGGATGTAGTTGACTCTTCATGATGGGTGTCCTCTCTTTCGTGAAATCGACGAGATGGCGGGCTCGGGGCCAACTATAACTACCGTTTCGCCTAGCCGTTTCAATAGCCGCGAAGCGATTTGCGGCAGAGATGCGATTCCGGAAGAGGCCAATTCACGACTTGCCGCTCCTTTGGGTTCTTCCCGTTCTTTTGCCGCGTCCGGCGATTGAAAGAGTAAGTGGCAAGCGGTCGCCTTGTCAAGATCAGGAGGGGAAGATCAGGAGGGGAAGAAGCTTGTGTTGGCCTCCCTTGTTACAGGTGAGCCGGCGCGATCCTCCACGACGTCGGCTCATTGGGTGGGCACTTCCGCTTGGGCGAACATGCCGGCGGTGGTCTCGATGGGGGGCCAGGGGATCTGGGCCGTTACCTCTACGAGGCAAGGCCCTGGTTGTCGCAGCGCCTGCGAGAGGGTCCGGGATAGATCCTGCAGGCGCTCCACCCGCAGGGCGGCCGCTCCAAAGGCTTTGGCCAGCGCCGTGAAATCGGGGCCGACCAGGTCGGCCGCATGGGTGCGGCCGTAGCGGGCCATCTGCTGAGGCCGCAGCACCCCGTAGCCCTTGTCGTTGAAGACCATCATCACCAGGGGCAGCCCACACTCGACCGCCGTGGCCAGTTCCTGGCAGTTGAAGAGAAATCCTCCATCCCCCGACAGCAGGACCACCGGACGTTGTGGCTGGGCCAGGCCGGCCCCGATGGCGGCCGGCAGTCCGAATCCCAGGGTGCAGAATCCCCAGGGGCTGTGGAAGCCGGCCGGCTGGTAGACCTCCAGAAGGTGGTGGCACCAGGTGGCGGCCGCGGTCAGGTCGCAAACCAGGATACTGTCCCGGGGAAGCGCTGCTCTCAGGCACTCCACCAGTTCCACCGCTCCTGCCGCCCGCTGCCGGCATTCGCTCCATATCCTGTCGCGCAGCTCCTTGACCTCCCGGGCGCGGTCCCGGGAGGGCGCCGCCCCTCGGTACAGTTCCATCATGCCCTGCAGCGCCGGCCTGGCGTGGCCGACCACGGCCACGCTCACCCCGTAGTTGCGGCCGATCTCGGCAGGGTCGATGTCGATGTGGAATCGGGGATTATATCCTACCGCCCAATGGTCCGGTTCCGTGGGGATGAGGACAGGCCTGGCGGCTGTCTGGTTCATCGCCATTGCGGTATACTCAGGCGGCTGCGGTGGCAGGGTGGGCGAGCCACCGATTCAGGCCGTGGCGGGAACGGCATGGAGGATCAAGGGGTGAATCCGGTGACGGGGAAAGGGCTTCCGGACATAGCGGAGATGGCGCCGGCCGACGGGCTGAAATCCATGGTTGACCGGCTGGTTGAGAAGTACGGGAACCCGGGCCGGGAGGCCGGCGACAACCTGGAGCATTGGCTCTCGGGCCAGGTACCCTACGCCGAGCCCGGGATCCTCCGGCGGCACCTCGCGGCCGGGCAGTTGGACCTGCTCTTCGATGCCTTTTGGCAGGTGCTTCCCTTCGGGACCGGCGGCCGGAGAGGCAGGGTCGGATACGGGGCCAACCGGCTCAATCCCGCCACCGTGGCCATGACCGTCCAGGGGCATTGCCACTACCTGCGGGCCGCCTTTGCGGGCTGCCGCGACCTGGCGGTCGTGGTAGCCAACGATGTTCGAGTCTTCAAAGACCTTGCCGGGACCTACCGCTTTCTGGGAGAGGACCACCCGCTGCTAGGCACCTCCTCGCGCTCGCTGGGCAGGCTGGCCTGCGAAATCTACGCCGGCAACGGAATCACGGCCTATTTCGCTGAGCCCCGGGTCGAGGAGGCGGTGATCAGCACTCCCGAGCTGTCCTTTGTCATCGGCCGCCTGGGTGCGGCCGGGGGAATCAATCTCTCAGCCTCCCACAACCCCCCCGACGACAACGGGGTCAAGGTCTACGACGCCTTCGGCAGCCAGCCGGTGGCGCCGGAGGACCAGGCCCTGATGGACGCCATGCGGGAGGCCACTGCCATCCGGAGCATTCCCTTCGCCCGGGCGCTTGCCGAGGGCCTGGTGCGGGCCATTCCCGAAGATCTCCACCAGGACTACCTGGACGCTTACCTGGAGTTGTATGGAGACACCTTCATCCCTCGGCCCGAACTGCCCGTGGTCTACACGCCCCTCTGCGGTTGCGGATTGAAGACGGTGGGCGACCTGCTGGGCCGGCTGAACTTTCCGGTTCGGACCCCGCCCCGTCAGGACGCCGACGGCTCCTTCTCGGTCATCCCCTTCAAGGCCCCCAATCCGGAGGTGCCCCAGGCCACCGCACCGGCCAGGGATTTCGCCGACGAGATCGGCTCGGGCCTGGTGCTTTCCAGCGATCCCGATGCCGATCGGGTCGGACTGGAGGTCAGGCAGCCCGACGGCTCCTGGGTGCACATGGACGGGAACCGGATCGCCGCCATTCTGGGATACTTCCTGATGCTGGATCCCGCGGGGCCCCGCAGGAGGGGCCTGGTGGTGGAGACCCTGGTGACCACCCGCATCCTGGGCAGAATCGTGGAGATGGCCGGTGGCTCCCAAATCGTGGATGACTTGCTGGTCGGCTTCAAATATGTCGCCGACGTGCTCAAGTCGCTGGAGCGCACCGGAAGATACGGCCAGGTGGTTGCCAGGCCGCCGGACCTGGTGCTGGCCGCCGAGGAGAGCCACGGGGTGATCATGATTCCCACCATACGGGACAAGGATGCCGCTCCCGCCTGCATGGTGCTGGCCGCACTCTACCAGAGGCTGCGAATGCAGGGGAGCACCCTTTTGGACTACTACGTCGGGATCCTGGAGCAGTTGGGAGGCTATGCCGACGTGGGTCGCTCCATCGCCATGGCCGGGGCCGGGGGGGTGTCCCGCAGGGATCGGCTGATGGCCTCTCTGAGAGACTCGCCCCCCCGGAGCCTGGCAGGCTATCGGGTGCGCGACATCCTGGATTACTGGGATCAGGAACGGTTCGGACCTTTCGTCAGCGAGTCGGACAAGCTGCCCAGAAACGTGATCCGGATGTCCATGGACGACTTCGTGGTCACGGTCCGCCCCTCCGGAACCGAGCCCAAGCTGAAGTTCTACTGCCAGCTTGCGCCGCGCGGGCTCTCCTCCTTGCGGGGGATGGATCTGCTGACCCAGGTCAGCAGCAGGGCCGAGAGCCTGGCCCGCCTGGTGTACGGGGAGCTCCTGGCCCGCCTGGACCTGGAGTTGGGTCCGGCCGGCCTGCTGCTTCCCGACATCGTGGACGTGGACCGCAAGCGGGAGTTCGAGCAGACCATCCAGCCGAAACTGCATGCGGAGCTGGCCCGTTCCGGCAAGGGCAGCCTGCAGGAGCTGCTGGACTGGTTGCGCGGCCAGGCCTCCGCCATGACCCCCGGAGCGGACCCGCTGCCCGCTCTCAAGGCCCCCATCGCTTTCCTCTGCGATGGATGGAAAGCCGAACTGGGAGCCGACCCCCTCTTCGGCGAACTGGATCGGTGGGCCCGGCAGTAGACCGAGGACTGTCGGGAGCCGGAAGCTGACCGGAGCTCGGAGCGCGCTCCCTGGGGAAAACGCCGTGCGCCAGTGGCCTCTCTGCCTGAACACCAGCACCATCCGGCCCGCGGGCCTGTTGCAGAAAATCGACATCGCGGCCCGCAGCGGCTACTCGGCCATCGAGCTCTGGACCGAGGAGCTGAACCGATTCGAGCAGTCGGGGCGGTCCCTGGCCGAGTTGCGCCGGATCTTGGAGGACTCGGGCCTGGCGGTGGCCAGCGTAGTAACTCTGACGGACTGGATGCAGAGCCACGGTTTCCACAAGGAAGCCGCCTTCCGGGAGGCCCGCAGGCGGCTGGGGCAGGCGGCGGCCGTGGGTGCGGCTCACATGGTGGCCTCGCCCGTTCCCGACGCCCCTCACCTGGATATCTCCCTGGCGGCGGCGCGTTACCGCGAGCTGCTGGAGGAGGGCCAAGCCTTCGGTGTTCGTCCGGCCATGGAGTTCCTGGGGTTCCAGCATAACGTCTTTCATCTGGAACAGGCCCTGGCCGTGGTGCGACAGGC
>JAJECY010000152.1 GCA_022821775.1 Acidobacteriota bacterium | reverse complement strand
CAAGACTGGGGGCCTGTTTTGTGCCTTTTGTGCTTTTTGTGGCGGAGCCGTTTCCGCTACGGTCCCACACGAACTCCGGGCGTGATTCGGGCGCCTTGACGATCCCGTTCCCCTGATTCCGGCAGCGTGGAATCACCCTGGGAGGGGCCGTGGGGTCTGTTTGGTTTCCCGGAATTCTGTGATACTTTTGGGCGCTTGTCCGACCGATGCCTCGGGAGGTCAGGCAGAGTGCGCGTCGGAAAGCAGGACCGTCGGCCAACCGTTTCTCGAAAGTGCCGGCGCGTCGACTTCCGATCGTGGTTGGAAAATCGATGGGGATTCTGAGTAGTGAAGCCATCATCCTGCGGACCTATCCGCTCAGGGAAACAGACAAGCTCGTGGTGGCCTATACTCGAAATTACGGCAAGGTGCGCGGAGTGGCTCGCGGAAGTCGTCGGATCAAGAGCCGCTTCTCCGGTCGGCTGGAACCCTTGTCATGGGTGGAGCTGGTTGCCTTTGAGAGGCGTAATCAGGAGTTGGTGAGAATCGACAAGGTGGAGTTGCTGAAGGGTTACGGTTTGGCAGTGCAGGATTACCAGGCCTACCTGCGTTCCTCCTATTTGTTGGAACTCCTGATGGAAACGGTTCCCGAGCATGAGGTCAACGATTCTCTGTTTCGCCTGCTGTTGCATGTGCTACCGTTGCTTGGGGATAGCTGCAAATCCCGGCTGGCCTCCGTCTATTTCCAGATCTGGCATTTGAAACTGGCGGGATTGCTTCCCAGCCTTGTCGCATGCAGTGGTTGCGGCGGCGCCTTGAGCCCCGGCAGAGAGACCTACTGCCAGCTCGATGCCCTTGGATTTTTCTGCCGGGAATGCCGGAAAGGGGCAGGGCGTCGGATTGACGGGGACGCCCTGGAATTGGCCGGCCTGGTGGTGAAGAAGTCCCTGCCGGAGCTGGCGGGCGGGCGAGTCGCAAAAGAGGCCGTTTCGGCGCTCAATGCAGTCGCTGAGGAGATGGTTCAGTCCGGGTTCGAGCGGAAGTTCGATTCACTGTCTCTGCTGCGGCGGGAATCCGGGAATCGGTAGACCATGTGGTTCCAACAACTGTTCATGGAATTGCAGACGTTCTGGGCAGAGCAGGGGTGTGTCATCCATCTGCCTTACGACGTGGAAAAGGGTGCGGGAACCATGAACCCAGAGACCTTCTTCCGGGTGTTGGGGCCTGATCCCTATCGAGTGGCCTACCTGGAGCCCAGCCGGCGTCCTGCGGATGGCCGATACGGGGAGAATCCCAACCGGGTCCAGAAGCATCACCAGCTTCAAGTCGTTCTGAAGCCCAGCCCGCCCGAGGTGCAGTCTCTCTATCTGCAAAGTCTGGAGAAGATCGGCATTGACCTGCGCGGCCACGACATTCGATTTGAAGAGGACAATTGGGAATCGCCCACCCTCGGGGCCTGGGGAGCCGGCTGGCAGGTGCTGTTGGATGGGCTGGAGATCACCCAGTTCACCTATTTCCAGCAGGCCGGGGGACTGGAATTGAACCCGGTGTCGGTGGAACTCACCTATGGGCTGGAACGGATCGCGATGTTCTTGAGCCACATGTCGGATGTTTTCGATCTGGAGTGGAATGCCGGTGTCGGCTATCGAGAGCTCAGGCACGCGGACGAAGTCCAGTTCTCCCGTTACAATTTCGAACTTGCCGATATCGACCTGCACTTCGGCTGGTTCAATGATTACGAAAAAGAGGCGGATCGTCTCATAGACGAGGGGTTGATCCTGCCGGCCTACGATTACTGTCTCAAATGCTCGCACACCTTCAATGTCCTGGATGCCAGGGGCGCCATCAGCGTCTCCGAACGCACCCGGATGATTCAGCGTGTGCGCGCCCTCGCCTGCCGCATCGCTCAAGGATATCTGACCGGCGAAGACCATCCGTAGATTTCAGGGACCCAATGCGGACTCAGAGGGCTGACTCATTCTGAAGATTGCGATTAGATATTCCGATTTAAACCTATGGTAGCAGAGCTTTTATTGGAGATAGGCTGCGAGGAGATACCGGCTCGATTCCTGCTGGCGGCCTCGCAGCAATTGAAGCAGAATATTCAACGGGTTCTCACCGATCATTCTCTGGGTTTTGAAGAAATCGACGCCTATTCGACGCCACGACGCTTGATTGTCCACGCCAGCGGCGTGGCCGCCAGCCAGCGGGCCCGGAGTCAGGTCATCACGGGCCCTCCCATGGCCATCGCCTTCGACCGGGACGGCCGACCCGCCGCCGCCGCCCTGGGATTCGCTCGCAAGAACCAGGTCGAGGTGGAAGCTCTGTCTCAGGTAGAGACCAAAAAGGGCAGTTATCTCGCCTACCGCAAGCAGGTGCCCGGTCGCGGAGCCAAGGATATTTTGGCCGAGGAGATTCCCAACGCCATCAAGGGGCTGGATTTGCCCAAGAGCATGAGGTGGGAAGCGAGCCGGTTCCTGTTTTTGCGGCCGATACGATGGATTCTTTGCCTCTTTGGCGGGGAGGTCGTCCCCGTCCAACTGGCCTCGGTCCGGGCCGCCGATCGCACCTACGGACACCGAATTCTGGCCGGCAACCGTGAAGCGGTGGTGACGAAATTCGCGGATTATCGCCAGAAGCTTAGAGAGGCGGATGTCGAAATCGATTCGATGAAACGGCTGGGCACGATCCAGGCCGGTCTGGCGGCAGCGGCGCAAGGGCAGGGCGGCCATCTGGTCGAGGACCGAAGGCTGCTGCAGGCGGTGGCCCACCTCAGCGAGCATCCCAGCGTGGTTTGCGGGGACTTCGATCCCGAGTTCCTGAATCTCCCGGCAGAGGTATTGATCACGGTGATGCGAGAGCACCAAAAGTACTTTTCGCTCCGGGACCGCCAGGGGAAGCTGCTCCCCAAGTTCCTGGCGGTGGTGGACTCGGATGAGGCCTATTCGCCGCAGGTTCAGGCCGGGCATGAGCGGGTGCTGCGAGCCCGGCTGTCGGACGCCGCCTTCTTTTGGGAGTCTGACTTGAAGATTTCCCTGCAGGACCGCATGGGTCTGCTCAAAAAGATCACCTATCAGAGGAATCTTGGCACTCTGTACGATAAGACCCTCAGAATAAAAGCTTTATCCAAGTTTATGGTCGAGGGGCTCCAACAACCCGGACTCCTTGCTCCGGTGCGGCAGGCCGCCGAGTTGTGCAAGACCGATCTGACCACCGAGATGGTCCGTGAATTCAGCAATCTGCAGGGGATCATGGGTGGTCTCTACGGCCGTGCCCAGGGCATCGAGGCTGGAGTGTCGGAAGCCATATACGATCACTACCTGCCGGTCGCCTCGGAAGACGGTGTGCCGCGCGGGCTTGCCGGGGCGGTTGTCGCCATGGCCGACAAACTGGACACGTTGGCGGGAGCCTTCTGCCTGGGACTGGCCCCCACCGGATCGCGGGACCCGCTGGGGTTGCGCCGCCAGGCCATGGGGTTGCTCCGTATCCTGCTGGTGAAGGAACTGGACCTTTCCTGCCAGGGAATGCTGAGCAAGGCCTATGAGGGTGTTTGCAGCTTTGCCGATCGATCACTGGAGGAAACTTCCCGGACTTTCGGAAACTTCCTGAAAGACCGGATGCGCTTCCTCTACCGGGAGCAGGGGTTTCGCTACGATGAAATCAACGCGGTGCTGGAGGTGTGTTGGGACAATCCGGTGGAAAGCCGAAAACGGTTGGCCGCCATCGCCGGCATGCGGGAAAGCGCCGATTTCCAGTCCCTGGCAACCAGTTTCAAGCGCATCAAGAACATTCTGTTGAAAGCCGAAGTGGATCCACAGGCCGCCTTCGCCATCGATCCGGCACGGTTTGCCACTCCGGAGGAGCACCTTCTCCACCGCCAGGTGGTCACGGCCGACCAAGGGATTTCAGGAGCTCTTCGTGAGGGGAGGCACGAGGCGGCTTTGGGTATGATGGCCTCGCTGAGGCCCGCGGTGGACTCCTTCTTTGACCGGGTGCTGGTGATGGATGAAGATCCAGGGTTGCGGAGGAATCGTCTTGCCCTGCTGACGTTTCTCCTGCAGACATTTTTGAAAGTGGCTGACGTTTCCGAGATGGTGACGGCATGAAGGACGGGTTCGTGCCGGCCCGTCGACATGGCAGGTTTCGAGAGGGAACAGGACAGGGTTCCCGGCAAATTGAATCGGAGAGTGACAATGGCTGAAAGGTCGGTTTACTTTTTTGGCGACGGCAAGGCCGACGGTCGGGCTGACATGAAGGACCTGCTGGGCGGCAAGGGAGCCAATCTGGCGGAGATGACCAACCTGGGTCTGCCGGTTCCCCCGGGCTTCACCATCTCCACCGAGGTTTGCGCCCACTACTACAGGGAAAATGAACAATACCCCATCGGCCTGTCTGAAGAGGTTGGCCAAGCGCTCCATGCAATGGAATCGCTCATGGACATGCGGTTCGGCGATGCGCAAAATCCCTTGCTGGTCTCGGTACGCTCGGGGGCCCGGGCCTCGATGCCCGGCATGATGGACACCGTCCTGAACCTGGGATTGAATGACACCACGGTGGAGGGACTGGCCCGGCGAACCGGCAATGCGAGGTTTGCCTGGGATTCGTATCGGCGATTCGTGCAAATGTACGGCAATGTCGTGCTTGGGATGAAGCCAACCCGAAAGGATGAAGTCGATCCCTTCGAGCGCATGATCGAGGCGAAGAAGGAATCGCGCGGACTGGTCCTGGATACGGAACTGACCACCACCGATCTCCAGGATCTGGTGACTCTCTTCAAGAGCGAGATCAGACAGCGGGCAGGAGTGGACTTCCCCGACGATCCGCGCCGGCAGCTATGGGGCGCCATTGGAGCCGTATTCGGTTCCTGGATGAACCCGCGTGCCGAAGAGTATCGAAGGCTCAACGGAATTCCCTCCAGTTGGGGAACTGCCGTAAACGTGCAGGCCATGGTGTTCGGGAATATGGGAGCCGACTCCGGATCCGGGGTGGCCTTCACCAGGGATGCGGCAACCGGGGAGAACGTGCTTTACGGGGAGTACCTTGGAAACGCCCAGGGGGAGGATGTGGTGTCGGGAGCCCGAACTCCCGCCTCCATCGCCGAACTGGATCGCGAGAGGCCGGAGCTGTACGGCCAGTTGGATCGTGCGCGCAGGATCTTGGAGAAACACTATCGGGACATGCTGGATATCGAGTTCACCATTCAGCAGGGAACGTTTTACCTGTTGCAGTGTCGGGTTGGGAAGCGGACCGCGTTCGCCGCTATCAGGATTGCCGTCGACATGGTGGATGAAGGGTTGATCACTCCGGATGAGGCGCTCCTGAGGGTGGAGCCGGACCAACTGAACCAGCTCTTGCGGCCGGTGTTCGATCCGTCGGAGAAAGCGGCGGCCATCGAGCAGGGCCGCTTCCTGGCCAAGGGACTCAACGCCGGCCCCGGCGCGGCCGTCGGCCGAGTCGTCTTCAACGCACCCGATGCCGAAGAGTGGAAGAGTCGTGGGGAACGGGTCATTCTGACCCGCATCGAGACCTCGCCCGAGGATATCAAGGGAATGAACGCGGCCGAGGGGATCCTGACGGCGCGGGGCGGAACGACCTCCCATGCGGCTCTGGTTGCCCGGCAAATGGGCAAGGTGTGCGTTGCCGGCTGCAGCGCCCTGGCCATCGATTACTCCCAACGCCACATGCGAGTCAACGGACGGGTCATCCGGGAGGGTGACTTCCTGTCATTGGACGGAACCACCGGCGAGGTGATCCAGGGACCCATTGCGGCACGAGACTCGGAGGTCATACAGGTTCTCCTGCACCAGTCATCCGACAAGAAGGAGACCCAGGTTTACCGGCAGTATCGCAAACTGATGGAATGGGCGGACCGGGTTCGTACGCTTGAGATCCGCGCCAACGCGGACCAGGCGGACCAGGCGGCGGCTGCCATCGCGTTCGGCGCGGGCGGGATCGGCTTGTGCCGAACCGAGCACATGTTCTTCGGCGAGGGAGAGATCGGCCCGATGCGGGAAATGATTCTGGCTTCAACCCCGGAGATGCGTGAACGCGCCCTGTCCAAGCTCTTGCCCCTCCAACGGGAGGATTTTGAGCACATTTTCGAAGTGATGGAAGGCCGGCCGGTCACCATCCGCACCCTCGATCCGCCTCTCCACGAGTTCCTGCCTCACGAGGCGCCGGCCCAAAGGCAGTTGGCTTCGGACATGGGTGTTTCCTTTGAGGCGGTCAAGGGGAAAGTGGATTCATTTCACGAGTTCAATCCCATGATTGGATTTCGTGGTTGCCGCCTGGGGATCGTCTATCCCGAAATCACCCGAATGCAGGCGCAGGCGATTTTCGAAGCGGCCGCCAATGTCATCGGTCGCGGGAAGAAAGCCGTGCCGGAAATCATGATTCCCCTGGTCGGCAACGTCAAGGAACTGGAAGATCAGGCCGGCATCGTGCGGCAAGTTGCCCGGCAGGTGATGGATTCCCGGAAGCTGGAGATCGAGTATCAGGTAGGAACCATGATCGAGGTTCCCCGGGGAGCTCTCACGGCGGACGAAATTGCACGTTCGGCGGACTTCTTCAGCTTTGGAACCAATGACTTGACTCAAACCAC
>JAJECY010000294.1 GCA_022821775.1 Acidobacteriota bacterium | reverse complement strand
CCGTGGGCGACACCATCACCCGGCACCTGATCCAGGGCAACGGTGATGGGTCCCGGAGCCGTTGATTTTGCCCGTCGCGGGCAACGTCAAAGGGCCCGGCGGATCCTGAACCCGGAGGTTCCGACAGCCTTGAAAAAACCGTTCAAGCCTCCCACCCGCGGGGCAACACCCCTTGTCCCCGGCGGCGCCCGGCAAATTCTTGCGGTGGCAGCTCTCTGCGGGTTCCTCATCCAGTTGCTCCTACCCGGACTGGCGCAACCATCCGAGTCGGATCGCTCCTGGATCCCTCCCAGGGTCGATCGTGAATATCCCTCCCTGTACGAGCTCTACCGGCACCTGCACGCCAACCCCGAGATCGCCTTTCAAGAGGTCCGGACCGCTCAGCGCATGGCTCGGGAGCTGGAGGCATCGGGCTTCGAGGTCAGCCGGGCCATCGGAGGACACGGCGTCGTCGGTCTTCTCAGGAACGGAGAGGGGCCGACCCTCATGCTCAGAACCGACCTGGACGGACTCCCCATCACCGAGGAGACCGGTCTGGAATATGCCAGCAAGGTCCGCATTCGGGATCCGGACGGCCAATCCATCGGCCTCATGCACGCCTGCGGCCACGACGTCCACATGACCTGCTTCGTGGGGGCTGCCCGGATTCTGAGCCGGGAGAAGGGTCGTTGGAAGGGCACCCTGCTGATGGTGGCTCAACCCGCCGAGGAACGCGGAGCCGGGGCCAAGGCCATGCTGGCCGACGGATTGTTCGAGAAGTTTCCGCTCCCCGACTACGCCATCGCGCTCCACAACGACGCCGGCATGCAGGCCGGCCGGGTGGGAGTCTGCAGCGGCTATGCCCTGGCGGGTGTCGACTCGATCGATCTGACAGTTCGCGGCGTATCGGGACACGGCGGCTATCCCTCGACCACCAAGGACCCCGTGGTCATGGCCGCCCAGACCGTGCTGTCGCTTCAGACCATTGTCAGCCGGGAAGTTCCGGCCATCGACCCGGCGGTGGTCACGGTTGGATCCATCCACGGCGGCAGCAAGCACAGCATCATCCCCGACGAGGTCCGGCTCCAGCTCACCGTCCGCTACTACACCGATGAAACCCGCGACAGAATCCGCGACGGCATCGGGCGAATCTCGGAGGGGATAGCCCGCGCCGCCGGCGTGCCCCCGGACCGTCTGCCGCTGATGTCGATTCTGGACAGCACTCCACCCACCTACAACAATCCGGCCCTGGCGCGGCGGGCCAGTCGAGCCATGGCCCGGGTGCTGGGCGAGGACAATGTGCTGGATCTCAAGCCGGTGATGGGAGGAGAGGATTTCGGCCTCTACGGAAGGACCCCGCAAAAGGTGCCGGTCTGCATGTTCTGGCTGGGCGCCGTTGCCCCCGAGAAGATGGAAGCCAGCAAGAAACCGGGGGCCCCTGCCCTGCCCTCGCTCCACTCCAGCAGTTACGCACCCGACCCGGAGCCCACCCTCAAGACGGGCGTGAAAGCCTTGACGGCCATCGCGCTCGATTTGCTGAATCCCTGACGGATGGAGGCCTCCCGGGCACAGGCCCGGAGACCTGAGCCTTTTGCAAAATTCGGATCTCCCGGGGGGCATCCTCCACACCATAAACCGGGAACATGGTTTCCATCCTGCCCGGGATCACAACTCTTCCCGGTAATAGTTCCCGCGGGTGAGGAATTTTGCGAAAGGCTCACCTATTAGGCGTTTTTCTGGAGAGGCCGGCAATTCCGGAAGGACGCGGCTGACCGGGGTCGGCCGCGTGTCGCCCAGGCGTGAGCCCGGGGGTAGAAGTAGTTTCCTGCAGTCCGGCTGGAAGGAGTTGTCCCGGAAGACTTGCCGGGGGCGAGCCTTGGCCAAAGCCTAGACGAATTCCTCCATCAGGTCGTCGAACAGCTCCTTTTCCATCCCCAGCTTCTGGTGCACCAGTGGGCCTTCCTTCATGGCCGGCTCGCTCTCCTCATAGGTCGGCTGCTCCTCCCGGTAGAAGAGGCCCAGGGGAATGCGATCCCCCCACTCGTAGGCCCGGGTCAAGGCTCCCTGGTGGTCGGTGGCATCGTAGTCCGGGTCATCCTCCAGCTTGTAGACCCGCTTCTTGAACCAGGGGTAGGTGTTGATCTTGTTGTAGGTCACGCAGGGGCTGAAGACATCCACCAGGGCAAATCCCTTGTGGGCGATGCCGCCGGCGATGACGTCGGCCATGTGCCTGGGCTCGCCGGAAAAGGCCCGCGAAACGTAGGTGGCGCCGGAGACAATCGCCAGTGCGATGGGATTGAGCGGCATTTCGGCGTTCCCGCGGGGGGTGGACTTGGTGCGCACTTCCTTCATGGTGGTGGGGGAGGCCTGGCCGGTGGTCAATCCGTAGATCTGATTGTTCATGACGATGTAGGTGAGGTCCAGGTTGCGGCGCATGGCGTGCACGAAGTGGCCCAGACCGATGCCGTAACCGTCTCCATCCCCGCCGGTGATCACCACGTTCATGTCCTGGTTGGCGAACTTGATCCCGGAGGCCACCGCCACGGCCCGGCCGTGCAGGCTGTGGACACCGTAGGCATGGATGTAGCCCGGCAGGTTGGAAGAGCAACCGATCCCGGAGACGGTGAACAGTTCCTCAGGCTTGATGCCCAGTTTTCCGGCTGCCATCTTGACGCCCCTGAGAACACCGAAATCGCCACAGCCCGGACACCAGTCCGGATCGATGATGCTTTCATAGGTGCTGATAGGTAAAGAAATGGTCATTTCCATAGGGTTTTAAGCCTTTCCATTCTTCCCGCGCCCTTTCGGCCGGCGCGGCAAATCAAGTCCAAAGCGATACCAATCCCGATCGACAAGTCGTCTGCGCCGACGACTTCCTGCGTTTTCCTTCTCAATCCTGGGACACCGCGGAGACCGGCTTCCAGGCATAGGTGGAGCCGGTTCGCCGCCCGACGAACAGGTCTCCGTTCTTCGCGCCCCCGTTCCGGCTCACCAACTCGATGCACCAGGTGGGCTCGTCCGCCGACACGCCGTTCCCAACCTCAATGGAGGCCGGCCGCACCGCGTTCTTCAAATGGGTTCGAATGTAGTGATAGGCAATTTCCTGGGCTTCCTCCCGAGTGACCTCCAGCGAGAGCGCCTCGCCGCCCAGGATCTCCTTGACCCGGTTCACGATGAAGGCCGGCTCGAATGGCTCCCCGTCATACTTCAGGACCATGTCGTCCAGGGAGAAGCCGGTCTCCGACCTCAAATGCTTGGCAAACTGACCCGTGTAGTTCACCTCGACGCCCACGGTCCTCTTGCATCCATTCAGGATTTCCAGCGCCTCCTTGGAGTGAAACGGCAGCAGATACTTGAAATGGAGCTGATTGGTGGAAATGCCTTCCGATCTCAGAATCTCGGCGGCCTCCCGAATCACGCCCCTGCAGGACCCCCAGCCAACCAGGGTGATATCCGCATCCTCCGGGCCCTCGATTTGCGGAGGCGGCAGTTCCTTCAGGGCTCCCTCCAGCTTCTTCATGCGCTTTTCCTGCACCTTGCGCCGCACCGGCGGACTGGTGTACTCGTCGCTGATCAGAATCCCCTCTTCGTCGTGGTCATCGGTGGGAGCGACATAGACCGTGTTCTTGGTTCCGGGCAGGGCTCGGGGGGATATTCCCGACTCGGTGAAGGCGTAGCGCTTGTACGTGCCGTTGTCTTCCGGCCATTCGGTCACCAACTGGCCACGGTCGATCACCAGGTCGGGCTTGAGCGCATCCCGCTCGATGGTCTCGGGATGCTCCGAAAGCAGCAGATCGGAGAGAATGATCACCGGAAGCTGGTACTTGTCCGCCAGGTTCAGGGCTTCGGCGGCGGTATAGTAGGCTTCGGTCACGTCGGCCGGAGCCATGATGATGCGGGGGAAATCGCCTTGGGAAGCCCCCAGCGCCTGGTTCAGATCGGCCTGTTCGGTCTTGGTGGGAATCCCGGTCGAAGGACCGCCGCGCTGGACCGTAATGAATACGACCGGCGCTTCGATCATGCCGGCCTGACCGATGGCCTCGGTCATGAGGGCAAATCCGCCGCCCGAGGTAGCGCACATGGAGCGGGCTCCGGCCAGGCCGGCGCCGACAGCCATGTTGGCGACCGCAATTTCGTCCTCGCATTGCTTGACCACAATCCCGCAGCGGTCGGCATGAGCGACCATCCAGTGCAGGATGGTGGAAGCGGGCGTCATGGGGTAGGCGGAATAGAACTTGCAGCCGGCGGCCACCGCACCCAGGGCCATGGCTTCGTTTCCGGTGATGAAGGGTCTCCGGATGCGGCTGAAGTTCCATTCATACCCCAGGGGCACGAACTTTTCCTTGGCGTAGTTGTAACCCGCCTTGGCCACCTGGACGTTCTGATTGACCACTTCCTGGCCCTTGTGCTGGAAGGTGTCGGCCAGGACTTCGGCCATCATCTCGAAATCCAGGCCCAGAAGGAAGATGGCCGCGCCCAGAGATACCGTGTTCTGCATGACGGGAAGCGTTCTCCCCAGCGGCTTCAGCAACTCCCGCACGGGCATCGGCACCGGCAGAACCTGGCTTTCGAAAAGCGAGGAATCCAGGGTCAGCTTGTCGGAATTGAACAGGACAGCGCCACCGGGCTCCACTTCTCGGGCATGCCTCTCCAGGGTGTCCTGATTGAGAGCGATCAGCAGATTCAGGTGATCTCCGTGAGAGTACACCTTTTCCTCGCCCATCCTCACGCGCAGCCAGATGTGGCCCCCTCGGATGATGGACTGGTAGCTGTTGTAGGCATACAGATACAGCCCCAAGCGGGAGGCGGTCTTGGCGAAGGTATCGCCGGTCTTGTCCAATCCGTCCCCGGCGGCTCCTCCTATTCCCAAGGTTACTTCTTTCATGGTTCTCCTTTCAAAGCCTGCAACCGGCCGTACCCGTCACCATGGCTCCAGGCCCTCCTGTCCCCGGAGGGCTTCCCAGGCGTCCGTGGCTTTCCAAAGGAAGACTCATAGAGCCGTCCACGAGCCGGAAATTCCCACTGCGAAATGTCAGAGAATTTAAATTAAATATCGTGTGTTCCGGTAATGCCGTCGAACCGGGCGGCCCTGCTGTTCTCGAATGATTGCCGGAGCGCCGCCGGCGAAATGAGTTGCCGTGCCAACAAACGCGCTACCCGCGCCGTGTATCAGAATACCAAAGATCTCCGTCAAGTCGCTAACAATAAATGAATCCACCGGAATAAGCGGTGCCGGTTCTCAGGCCGGACTTCATCCCGGACCGACGAACCATCAATGGTTGATTGGAGTAGTGGCAACTGAACTTGCCTCAGTTCCAAAATCGAAAATCACATCCACAATAGCTGACTCATATGTCAATGTTGTTACAACTCAAACGAACCAGACCCCCTTCATTTCGCCAGGGCTTCCCTCAATCGGTGGGCCGACTCGGCCAGCGAGGGTCGCAGGTATGCCACCGGCTCCCCCTTCCGGCTGCGGGACAGCGGACCCTCGGACCCGGGTTCGACCCGGGCGGCCACAAACACCGGACCGGGTTCCCGCAGGATCTCCGGAAGGGCGCGGGCGTAGCAGGCCGGATCATCGAAAGCGTAGGTCCTGGAGAATCCCGCCGCCCGGGCCATCCCGGCGAAGTCCACCCGGCCGGCGCCCGCAATGGCTTGATTCCCGGTGATTTCAAAGGTCCGGTTTTCGACCGTGAAGAGGATCAGGTTGCGGGCCTCCGCCTCCACCACCGTGGCCAGGGAGCCCAGAGTCATCAACAGGCTGCCGTCACCGTTCAGGCAGATGACCCTGCGGTGGGGCTGGGCCAAGGCAATGCCCAGGGCCAGATCGGCAACGTGGCCCATGGCGCTGTCCGCCGAGGCGAAGTCCAACCGGCTGTCCGAGAACCTGGACCAGGGCCGCACCACGCCCATGGTGGTCACCACCACCTCATCGGTCCTGAGGGACGCCAGGGGTTGCAACAATTCCTGCTTGGTGAGCACGATCAGGCCCCGCAAAAACAGGATTCGGCGGAGGGCCGGTACTCCAGCGTCAATTCCGGAGTCTCGAGAGTGAGGCCTCCCCTGTTCTTGGATTCCATCCAGCGATCCAGAATGCCGCTGGCAATCCAGGCCCGTTCCGGACGAACCGGACTTCGCCCGGATTGAATCAGGTCCTCGATCCGGACGGCCAGGCAGGCCGAGCCGGCACGGTTGGGTTCCGGGGGGAGCAAGAACTGAGTCGATGCCACCTCGGAAACGTCGCGCAGACGGGCTGCAAAAGTGAAGTCATTCACGGCTCCGTTGAGCATCAACACCGCGGCCCTCAATCCGTCGGAATAGTCCACCAGGCAGGCTTCCGGATGCTCGACCAGCCGGGGCAATTCCCCGCTGTTGACCAGGTCTCTGGGGCGCCCATCCTTCAGGGTCTCTCCCTGCAGGGAGTCGGAACGGGCCACGGCTGCTTCCAGCAGTTCCCGGGACCATCGACCGCTGCTGCCGGCCCGCCACACCGCTTGACCCGCCACCGATTGCACCGATCGCACGCCGGTTTCGCCGCCCCTGCGCCGCTCCACCATGGCCTGCAGGGTTTCCAGGGCCCGGTAGCGATCGGAGCGCCCGAAGCCGATGCCCACCAACAGGGCCCGCTCCACCCGGCTGCCCGCCGGCAACTCCAGAGGCGGCAGCCTCCAGGTCATCGGCAGGGAGGAGGCGGCCAGCAGCGGGAATTTCAGTTGCCGGGAGGCTTCCGCCATCTTGCGAGCCTGGTTGAGCCCGAGCGGTTCATCCCAATAGACCGGAACGGCCCGGCGGTCCTCGGCGAAGACCCGGAGCATCGGCTCGACCAGGTCGGAGCTGGAGGGACCGCTGCCCGAATCGTCTCCCTGTCCGGCAAGCAGCAGCACCCCGTCCACGGCCAGCCGGTCCCTGCCGCAACGCAGGGCATCGGCGACGGAAGGATAGATCCTGAAGCCAAACTCGTCGGCGCGCTCCCGGCTCTGATCCGCATCAGGAGTCTGTTCCACGTGGAGAGAGACCACATTCATGGCGGGCCGGCGCCACCTCCCCTCTCGTGGGTATCCGATGAGGAAGCGGTCGGCAATCCGGTGGGCCGGGGAGTCGGGAGTCCAGCGGGAAGCCAGGATGGCCAACCTCCTGGCGCCTGACCGGGCCCGGCTCGGCCGGCCGGCCGCCGGGACAACCGAAGCCGTTGACAGAAAAGTGCGCCTGCCCGTCACGAGTGTCTCCGATAGGTGGGTTCGGGAGTGGGTCGATAGCGAACCGCCAGGTGGGGGGTTTCAATACGATGTTGGCCCCGCCACAGGGAATCCACGCCTGCCTCGGTCATTCCGCTGGTCAGCAGGGTCCGCTCCACCGGGTAGGTTGCCTTGCCGGTCAGAAACATCTTCTCGACGCCGTTCACCTGCGGGCTGAAGAAGTTGGCTTCGGCGCCCCCGCCCAACCCGCGCACCGGAAGGTAAAAGTGTGTGGAAACCAGTCGCCGCGGATTCTTCAGACGGGCCGCAAAGGTCCAACCCATGGTCAGGCCTTCCAGCAGGAGCAGCGTGGCCTTCATCCCGTCGGCATATTCGCAGCGAAAGGCCAGAGGCTGGTCCAGTTGAGGGCCCGAGTCGGTGACCCGATCCTTGACCAGCCCGGGTATCGCCTCCAGGGGCGGGTAGACGTGGTCGAAGCCCTCCCGGGTCGAGGTCAGGGCGAAGCTGCGGCAAAGGCAGGCCTCGAACAGCTCGGGATCCCAGCCTCCCCGGTCCCAGGATCCCGCCCGCAACAGCTCCCACACCCTGGGGCCGCGGATCGCTTGCAACGCCGCCACCCCGGTTTCCCCTCCCCGCCGCCGCTCGACCATGCACTGCATCGCTTCGAAGCCGTGAAAGCCGTAACTGTCGGCCCCGCCGCCGGCGCCGATCACCATGGCCTCTTCCACCTCGGCGTCCGGGGGGATCTCCAACGGGGGAAGGCGCCAAGCCACCGGAATGCTGGAGCCGGCCATCAAGGCAAAGTCCAGCTCCCTGGCCGTTTCCACCATCTCTTGGGCCCATTCCCACTTCCAGGAAAGATGCTTGTCGTTGAACACCGGCACGCCGCGGCCGCTGGCCCGGAAGACCTCCACGATCTGCCGAAAGAACTCGTAGCGCGGATACAGGGTCTGCCCCTTCTCGTTCCGGGGGTAGCTCCCGTGCTCACCGATCAGTAGGACCCCGTCCACCGCGAGTCTGTCTCCACCCAGTGTCAAAGCTTCGGCGATGGTGGGATAGATCTTCATGGAGGGATATTCCCGAGCCCGGTCGCGACTGAGATCGCTCTCTCGGACCTGGTCCACGTAGAGCGACACCACATCCATGGGGGGGCGGTGGAATCGACCTCCCCAGCCGTAGCCGCCCAGGAAGCGGTCCACGATATGCTGGCCGTGAGCCCGGCGGCGATATTCGGTGACCAGGGCGGCGATCTTGGGGCGTTCGGGCCTACTGGGGCGGCATCCCGCGAGCAGCATCGCCGCCGGAATCCCCGCCATTACCTTTCTGCGGGAGATCATCGGAAGCCGGGATTCAGGCATGCGGAGGACTCTTGGGAACGCTTGTTTTAGGGTGTTATCCTGTGCATCCTGTGCATCCATGTTCAATTTGTGGTCCTTCTCCATCAGTCAGCCCCGTGGCGGGCGCCCGCTGTGCCCAAATCTCCCATGCGGCCTTTGATTTGAGCATGGGGCCTTTCAGGGTCCGCCCAGGATCTCCCCGTGGGGCTTGCCCTCGGCGAGTTCCGCGTACCGCACCCGCACCTGCTCCGCAAACCGATTGCCGACCCAGTTGCCGACTTCATCCGACAATTCCACGGTCGTGGCCACGCCGGCTCCGTCCTCCAGCGTCACCAGGTCTTCGAGTGGCGTCTTGTCCTCGAAGGCCTTTTCGACGGCAGCGTTGACTTCCTGGAAGAACTGCCGCTGCCCTTCGGCAATCTCCCGCCCTCCCGAGGAGCCATGGCCCGGCAGGATGGTTTCGAAGCCCAGCTCCATGGCTTTGCCGACCACATTCGGCCAGTTGCCCGTGTTGCCGTCGCCCGTGTAGTTGAAGGGCCCGTTCACGATTGCGTCTCCCGTGCACAGGATCTTGTCGTCCGGCAGATAGACCATGCCGTCTCCGCGCGTGTGGGCCCATCCGAAGTGATGAAACTCCACCCGCCGGCTCGTCCCCTCCAGCACGTGCGGGACCTGGCTGAAGGTCTTTTGCGGGGGTTGCACCGTATCCTCGCCCACGGCCGCCACGTCCTCACGACTCTGCGCTGCTTGCTGCCAGCGGGCGGGTTCATAGCGCTTCATCTCCTCGGCCACGCCGATGTGCGCCAGCGTGGTGGCGCCGGCCCGTGTCCAGACCGCGTTGGCATAGGCATGGTCCCCGTGATGGTGAGTGTCGAACACGTAGCTGACCGGCTTGGTGGTCACCTGCTTGATGTCCTCCATGAGCGCCTGGGCGCCGCTTGGGAAGTTGGCATCCACCACCAGCAGGCCTTCCCCCACGTCAATGACCACGTTGTTGCAGTGTCCGTGCTCTCGCTCCCCCATCCGGAACCACACCCCCTCCGTGATCAGCTTGAGGGTGTCGGTCTCGGAAGGAAGAGGCGGATCGGAGGCGCAGTTCCAGGCCACGCCAAGGCCGATCACGGTGATAGCTATAAGAATGATTCGCATGATCCAACCTCCCTCCGGCAGTCCCGTCGCGGTTGCAAGTGGAACCGATTTTACGCCCTAAGTACCGCGGGTACAAGGAGAGTGGAGAGTGGAGAGTGATTAGTGGCTAGTTCTTGATCGACGCGTAAAGCATCTTGTTGGTCTCGGCAAAATCTTTCAAAAAGCCCAAACAAGTTATCAGGCGCTTGCCTGCTCCAGGAACCCTTCGCTGACAACTCTTCACTCTTCACTCTTCACTTGAACCGGTCAGCCTCCTGGTGTATCCGTTCCGCCCAATCGATCCTCGCATTGACCGTCCCCCATTCTCAGGCCACCCAGATGTCCCGGCTGATGATCGACTCCGGGGTCAGGATCTCGCGGCCGGTTTCCGTCACCAGCACCACGTCCTCCAGTCCGTACTTGTTGCTCACCTCCCAGAGGGGATACCCGCCCCGGTGGTAGAAGAAGGGCTCGATGCACAGCACCATGTCGGGTTCGATCCGAGTCCGACTGCCGATGGAAATCCCGGGCATCTCGTGGATGTCCAGTCCCAGGCTGTGCCCGATGCCGGACCAGCCCACCGACTGGCACCACTCCACGAAGTCGGGATAGCCTGCATCCCGAATGACCTGTTGGGAGGCCTCATAGACTTCCCCCAGGCTGGCGCCCGGCTTGACCGCCTCGATGGCCGCCTCTTCGCTGGCCTTGGCGATCTCGAAGCCTTGTCGCTGATCGGCGGTCGGCTCTCCCAGGCAGGCAAACCGCTTGAAATCGGCGAAGTAGCCGTCGTAG
>JAJECY010000035.1 GCA_022821775.1 Acidobacteriota bacterium | reverse complement strand
AGTATCACTCCCCCCTTGAGGGGGAGTCGCAGAAGCCCGAGCCGAATGGCGAAGGCTTCTGCGGTGGGGGGTTCGCACAAGGCGAGCCAACGGCGAGATCTTGTGCGCCGTCGCGGGTACGCACAGGCCAACCTACAGGCGAAGGCTGATGCAGTGGGGGGCCGACGCGGCGTCCCAAGAGGGCTCCGCCCGCGGTCGAGCCGGAGGAGGGCGCCCGGTTTACAGCTTCGGCGATCTGGGCTAATCTGTCTCGGCCATGCCCTTCCTGAAAGCCCTGACCATTGCCGGCTCCGACTCGAGCGGCGGCGCCGGAATCCAGGCGGACCTGAAAACCTTTGCAGCCTTGGGGATCTACGGCACTTCGGCCATCACCGCGGTGACGGCTCAGAATGCGCACCGGATCGATGCCCTGACCTGTCTTCCGGTGAGCCTGGTGATCTCGCAAATCCGGTCGGTTCTTTCCGATATCGGGATTGAGTCCGTCAAGACCGGGATGCTGGGCAATCCGGATATCATCCAGGGCGTGGCCTCGTCTCTAAGCCGCTACCCCGGCATTCCGCTGGTGGTGGACCCGGTCATGGCAGCCACCAGCGGCTCCGCCCTCCTTGAAGAAGGCTCTCTGGAAGCCCTGCGCCACCGGCTGCTGCCCCTGGCCCGGATCATCACCCCCAACCTGCCGGAGGCCGAGGCGCTGGTTGGAAGCCGATTGCGGGATGAATCCGACTGCATCCGCGCCGTCCGGGAAATCCATGCCATGGGTCCGGGTTGGGTCGTCCTGAAGGGCGGCCATCGGCAGGAAGTTGTGGCCGGTCCGGCGGGAAACCGGCAGGTGGTTGACCTGGTCTACGACGGCAGCGAGCTGCAGCGGGTCAGCGGCCCCTATCTTGAGGGCGGTCCCAAGCGGGGCACCGGATGCACGCTCTCGGCCGCCATCGCGGCCTTCCTGGCCAAGGGGCGTTCGGAACTGGAGGCGGTGCGCGAAGCCCGGAAGTACTTGAGCCGGAGCTGGAGGTTCTCGGGCGAGTCAGGCCAGGCCGGCGACCCGCTCCACCATTTTCACGCATTCTGGCCGAAGTCCGGGGGGGAGTAAAGCAGTGGTCAGTGGTCAGTGGTCAGTGGTCAGTGAGAGGTTTCGGGAACAGTCAGGCACGTGTAAGTTGGTTGCGCTTTTGGGGGGACAGCGCCGAGATCAACAAGATGCTTAAACGCATCGATTCAAATCACTATCCACTAACCACTGACCACTAGCCACTTAGACGGCTTCCGCCGTCTCGTCCCAGGCTGGCCAGCAGTTGATCCAGCACCGAGCCGATGCTGCCGGAGGCATTGACCGTGACCAGCAAGCCCCGCTCGCGGTAGTGACTGAGAATGGGTTCGATCGCCAGGAGATATCCCCGAAAACGGCCCTGGACGACCTCGGGGCGGTCGTCGTCCCGGCGCTTGGTCTGGACTCCCGCGGGCGGGCGATTGCTGTTCAGGTTGTAGGTGCGTCCGTCGGCGTCCACCACCCGGCCGGCCACGCGTGACAGCACGCCCTCCTCGGTGATCTCGAAGAGAACCACGGCCGACAGGCTCAGTAGGGTGTCCAATGCCTCGGCCTGAACCAGGGTGCGGGGATAGCCGTCCAGAATATGACCTTGATCGCCGTATCGGCCGACGTATGTCTTGAACAGGTCCAGGACGATGGGTTCCGGGACCAGCTTGCCCACTTTCAGATAGGCTTCGGTCTTCTTCCCCAGTTCCGTTCCATTGCCCACCTCCATTCTCAGCATCTCCCCGAGAGAAAAGTGCTTGAGACCGAAATGGGCTGCCAGGAGCTTGGATTGGGTTCCCTTGCCGCATCCCGGCGGACCGAGAACAGCGATATTCATCGTCGACGACCTCGTGATATTCGGCCAGGAGGCTGAGAGTGTCCGGCCGGGTGAGGGCTCGAAGGGCCGCTTGGCCAAGCGCTCAGTCTACCCCAAGCGGCAACCATTGCGGAACCCTTTTCCCAGCTCCGGACCGCTCACCGCTCAAAGGGTGAGTGGCGCTGTCGGGAGGAGCGGATCTTCCGGCGTGACTGCGCGGGCGGAGGGCCGGTCAACGTTGCAGTATTGATCTTGACAGCCGTCCGGGCGACAGCCACAATCGCCTCGGTTTCAGTGAGGAGAGCCCCACCGCGCCGTGCTCATCGGGCGGCGACTTCCCGGAAGCGGGCCCATTGAATTCGTGAACATCCTCTCGATCACCGCGGGTGCAGCCGGCATGTACTGCGGCAGTTGCCTGAGAGACAATTCCCTGGCCGCGGAGTTGACGCGGTTGGGGCACGACGTAACCCTCCTGCCCGTTTACACCCCTACCCTGACCGACGAACCCAACGTGAGTCGGGAACGGGTGTTCTTCGGTGGACTGAGCGTCTATCTGCAGCAACTCCATCCTCTCTTTCGCAAGACGCCCTGGCTCCTGGACAGGGTTTGGGATTCCCGACCCATGTTGAAGTTCTTCACGGGACTGGGCGTCAAGACCGATCCCCGTCAACTGGGAGCCCTGACCGTTTCCATGCTTCAGGGCGAGTCCGGCAATCAGAAAAAGGAGTTGCTCAAGCTGATCTCCTGGCTGCGGCAGCAGCCTCCACCCGATGTCATCGTTCTGCCCAACTCCCTGCTGATCGGACTGGCCGAGCCGCTTCGGACCGCGCTTCAACGACCGGTGTGCTGCACCCTGCAGGGAGAAGACCTGTTTCTCGAGGGACTACCGGAGCCCTACCGCCGCCAGGCCCTGGAATCGATACGGCGACAGGTCCGATGGGTGGACGGATTCGCCCCGGTGAGCCGCTACTGCGCCGGCATCATGCAGGAGCTGCTGGAGATCGAACCGGACCGAATGCACCTGATACCGCTGGGGGTCCGGTCCGGGGATTACGGAAAGCGGCGGTCGGCGCGGTCGGAGACCTTCCGTGTCGGCTATCTCTCCAGAATCGCTCCGGAGAAGGGTTTGCACGAACTGTGCCGCGCCTACCGCCGCCTGAAGCAACTGAAGGACGTCGGTTCGACCCGGCTGGAGGTCGCCGGTTACCTGGGAGCGGAACACCGCACCTATCTGCAACAGATCCGCAAGCAGGTCCGCCGGTGGGGGCTGGAGGGAGAGTTCTGCTATCATGGCTCCCTGGATCGCCCGGCCAAACTGCGTTTCCTGGAGAACCTGGACGTGCTCTCCGTGCCGGCCACCCACGACGAGCACAAGGGGATACCCATCCTGGAAGCCATGGCCAGCGGCATTCCGGTGGTGCAACCCCGGCGCGGCGCTTTCACCGAGATGATCGAAAAGACTTCCGGGGGACTGCTCATCGACCCGGACCGGGAACACAGCCTGGCCGAAGGGCTCCATGCCGTCTACCGGGATCCAGGTCTGGCCGATCGCCTGGCTCGAAACGGCCGGCAGGGAGTGCAGGATCACTACAGCCTGTCCCGCATGGCCGCAGCGGCGGTGGAGGCCTACCGCGCCATCGTGCGGCGAGCGTCCTCGTAGGCATCGGGGACAACCCATGAATCCCCTGCTTCCCAGCCTCTTCTCAGGCCGGCGGTCTGCGGCCGTCCAATCCCTGACCACCTGAACCATGCTCGAAATCAGCAGCCTCTCCAAGGAATATCCGACACCCCGGGGCCCGCTCCGTCTGCTCGAGAACGTCTCGCTCTCCCTGGCCCGGGGCCAAGCCGCCGCCATCATGGGACCCTCCGGCAGCGGCAAGAGCACCCTGCTCTACATCCTCGGGACGCTGGAGCCGCCGACGGCCGGTGAGGTGGTGCTGGAGGGTTGCCGTCCCTTCCAACTGGCGGAGCGGGACCTGGCCAGGTTCAGAAACCGCCACATCGGCTTCATTTTCCAGGACCACTGCCTGCTGCCGCAGTGTTCCGTCCTGGAAAACGTGCTGGCTCCGACCCTGATCGAGAAAACCGCCGAAGACTACCGGCAGCGGGCGCTGGAACTGCTGGACCAGGTGGGCCTCAAGGACCGGATGGACCACCGCCCCGCCGAGCTCTCGGGCGGCGAGAAACAGCGGGTGGCCATGGCTCGCGCCATGATTCGAAACCCCTCGCTGCTGCTGTGCGACGAGCCGACCGGCAATCTGGACAGCCGCTCGGCCGCCTCGGTGGCCGACCTGCTGGTGGAGCAGCACCGGCAGCACGGATCCATTCTGCTGGTGGTGACCCACAGCCCGACCCTGGCCGCTCGATTCCCGGTGCAGTACGAATTGACGGGCCGGCAACTCAATAAAATGGATGAGTAAAGGACATGAGGAGTAACAGCAGTCGCATGAACCAAGGGCTAGACATCTACCTCGATGCGATGCGACGGTACATCGCGGAGCAAATGCAACGCGAAGTAGCGGGTGATTGGTTTCGTGATCGAGTGATGGGTGTGCTCTACAAATGGCAGGATGAGATCGAGGAAGATCTGGAGAAGGGGAAATGCAAGGAAGAAGTGCTCGAGTTTAAACATTTTCCTGAAGTCATCTGTCATCGAGAAAACAAGAGCGTGTTTCCTATTAAACTCGCTGGTGGAAAGCGTAGAAATTCCATAGCTAAATTGTGGATGGAAGAGATCACAAAGTGGCGCAATGACTTGGCACATCGGCGGATGGACGATTTCAGTGATCAAGACGCGGACCGTACTCTGGATACCTGTGCGCGCGTGTTGAATCTAGTTGATTCGGTGGCGGAAAAAAGCGTGAGAGAACTGTTCCATGATCCGCAATATTTAAAGCGGGAGTTGGACAATGAAAGGGCAAAGTACGAAGACACAAATCAGATCGTCAACAGGGCAGAACAATTCGAGAGGCAGTGGAAGGAGGAGCAGAAAAATCACAAAAATACTCGAAAGAACTTGAAAACTGCAAAAAAGGCGAAATCCAGGGCTGAGGAACGTACACAGAAGGCGGAAGCGAACCTGAGCAAGCTTCGGGCTGACCGCCACACGATCCATCAAAATCTGAAGAGTGAGCAGGAGAACCGTAGAAAAATCGAGCAGGAACGTGACCAACTAAAGCAGCAACTGCAATCTTGTGAGGAAGCACGGCAGCAGGCGGAAGTTCCACGGCCCCAGACATTTAGCAATCCGACCGGCGTTCCAGTAGAGGAAAACGTAGGAGCATACAGCAATAAGTTCGTGCAGACGAGGTCAGGTAACGGCCGTAGCCGCCGGTTGCTGGTTGAGAAGGATGAGGATTGGTTTGTTACGCTTTGGGTAGCAGAGACAAAGAGCGGAGGTAAACCTCGCGCCTGCGTGTTTTCGCCATGGAAGTCATCCTCCAGTGGATTGAAAAAGGCAGGTGACGAGCCACTGATCGATCAGCTCTGCAACAGCGAAGAGGAGGCATTCGCGCATCTCCAGCGTGCCGAACAGAGCGGCGAAATTGCGAGGCTCGCTCACCAAGCGATTGTGGACTACGAGCGACCGGATTCGACCTCAGACGACGATATACCCTTCTGAACCCTGGGCGACAGAGCCATGCCCATCCCCCTTACCCGACGCAGCCTGGCCTACTACTGGCGCACCCACCTGGCGGTGGTGGTCGGCGTGGCCGTGGCCGTGGCGGTCCTGACCGGATCGCTGCTGGTCGGAGACTCCGTGCGCGGCAGCCTCAAGAGGTTGGCGCTGCAGAGGCTGGGCGCCGCCCACTGGGTCATTGCCTCCAGCGTGTTCTTCAGGGAGGCCCTGGCCGAGGAGATGGCCGCCCATCCGGATTTCTCCCGGCGATTCGGCGCCGTGTGCCCGATTCTGGTTCAGCAGGGCCGGCTCACCCAACCCGAGACCGGTCGCGCCGCCGGCGTTTCGGTTTATGGGGTGGATGAGCGATTCTGGAGATTTCAGGGAGTCGAACCCGATCCGGGATTCGGTTCCGGCCCGCGGTCCGGCCGCAGTGTCCTGCTCAGCCCGGAGGCCGCCAGAGACCTGGGGGCCGACGCCGGCAGCCCGGTTCTGCTTCGACTGGAGCAGCCCTCCAATGTGCCCCGCGATTCCCTGCACGGCCGCCGGGACCGGGCAGGGAGAACGGTGCGCCTTTCGGTCGGCGGTGTTCTCCACCCCTCCCGGATGGGGGAGTTCTCACTGAGCCCCCGGCAGGGTCCGGTACGGGCCGTCTTCGTCCCCCTTCCCCGCCTGCAGCGGGACCTGGAGGTCCAGGACCGCATCAACACCCTGCTGGTCAGCCGAGCCGGCTCCGGCCGGCAGACGGCGTCCGACCCGGCGCGACCGGACCGGCTGGCGGGGATCCTCCGGGACATCTATTCACTGGAAGATACCGATCTGAAGCTGCGGGTTCTGGAGGGGCAGCAGTGCCTGTCGGTCGAAACCGAGGGCACTCTCATCGGAGAGGGACTGGCCGCTCGAGTTCGCAATGCCGCAAACGCCCTGGGACTTCGCACCCGCTTCCTGTTCACCTACCTGGCCAACACCATCCGAACGGGCGGCCGCCGGATCCCCTATTCGCTGGTGACCGCCCTCGACTTCCCCTCCTTCGGCCTGCCGCCGGCAAGCCCCGCCGGTGAGCCGCCTCCGGTGGTGCTGAACCGGTGGGCCGCCCAAGACCTGGGGGCCCGCCCGGGAGATCTGCTGGAACTGGAATACTACCTCTGGGCCGAGCAGGGCCGGCTGTTGACCCGGTCTTCCAAGTTTCGTCTGAGCGACGTGGTCCCGATGGAAGGCCCCCTGGCCGACAGGGACCTGGCGCCCGCCTACCCCGGCATTACCGAATCCAGGACCCTGGTGGATTGGGACCCTCCCTTTCCCATGGATCTGGGGCGCATTCGTCCCCGGGACGAAGACTACTGGGAGGAATTCCGCACCACTCCCAAGGCCTTCATTCCCCTGAAGGTCGGCCAGGAGTTGTGGCGGTCTCGCCATGGCCAACTGTCCTCGATCCGAGTCTATCCTGCCGGCGATGCCCCGGCCGCCGGACCGGAGGCGCTCCAGGGCCTTCGCTCCCGCCTGGAATCGGAGATCAAGCGCGCCGCCGATCCCGCTCAATTCGGTTTCTCGTTGCGGGCGGCCGGCGCTCAGGCCGAGCAGTCCTCCCGCGGGGTGACCGACTTCGGACAGTATTTCGTCTACTTCAGCTTCTTCCTGGTGGTCTCGGCTCTGCTGCTCACCAGCCTGTTCTTCAAGCTGGGCCTGGAACAGCGCGTCCAGGAGATTGGCTTGCTTCGAGCCCTGGGGTTCGACCCTGCCGCAATCCGCCGCCTGTTTCTCAGGGAGGGGGCCCTGCTGGCGGGGCTGGGCACGCTGCTGGGCCTGGCGGGGGCCCTGGGCTACACCGCCCTCATCATGCTGGGACTCCGCACCTGGTGGGTGGATGCCGTGGGAACCACCCAGTTGACACTTCACGTTTCGGGCACTTCCCTTCTGGCCGGCAGCCTGGGTGGGATCCTGACCGCCCTGATCTGCATCGCCTGGTGCCTGAGGAGGATGGCGTCGATAAGCCCCCGCAGTCTGCTGACGGGCTCCTGGCTCTACCAGGAGGCCGGACTGACGGCAGCTGCCCCGGCCTCCGGCAAAAAGAGCGGGCAGAGTGGCGGCGCAACCCAACGGTGGAAGTCCCGGAGCCGCCGGCGCAGCCCGGGCCGGAGCCGAACCGCCCTCCTGTTGGCGGCCGCCGCCCTGGGGTTCCTGCTGGCCAGCCTGGCAGGCGTCCTCAGCCGGGAGCTGGGGTTCTTTGCCTCGGGCACCCTCTGCCTGCTGGCCTTGCTCGCCTGGCAGTCGGGATGGCTGAAACGGACGCGGCGCCCCATCCTGCAGCCCCAGAGTGGCTGGGCGGTGTCTCGCCTGGGATTCCGCAACGCCACCGTCCGCCCGGGCCGCAGCCTGCTGTGCATCGCCCTGATCGCTTCGGCCACCTTCATCATCGTCACGGTTGAAGCCTTTCGCCGCACCGACCGCTCCAGCCCTGGCGACCGCCAGTCGGGAACCGGCGGATTTTCCCTGGCGGCGGAATCTCTGCTGCCCATCCAGGACGACCCCAACTCCCCTGCGGGCCGGGAGTCGCTGAACCTGTCTTCGGACGACAGGCCCGCCCTGGCCAACCTCGCCTTCAGCGCCTTCCGGCTGCGGCCGGGCGACGACGCCAGTTGTCTCAATCTCTATCAACCGGCCAGCCCCAGAATCCTGGGCGCTCCCGATTCCTTTCTCTCCCAAGCCCGGTTCCGATTCCAGGCCGCCCTGCCCGGCCCCAATGGGCCCGGCAGCCCCTGGCAGCTTCTGCACCAGGAGTTGCCGGAAGGCGTCATCCCCGTCATCGCCGACGCCAACTCCATGCAGTACGTCCTCCACCGGCAACTGGGGGAAGAACTGGTGCTGAACCCCCGGGGAGAGGCGCCCCTGCGCCTTCGCCTGGTGGGAGCCCTGCGGGACAGCCTGTTCCAATCGGAGCTGATCATGTCGGAGAAGCACTTCCTGAGGGCCTTTCCGCGAATCGAGGGCTTCCGTTTCTTTCTGATGGATACGCCCACCGGAACCGGTGAGGAAATAACGGCCACGCTGGAGGACCGGCTCTCCGACTACGGCTTCGACGTGGTCCCCACGGCCGTCAGGCTGGCCGCCTTTCATCGCGTGAACAACACCTATCTCTCCACCTTCCAGGCCCTGGGCGGCATGGGGCTCCTGCTGGGCACCTTCGGCCTGGGCGTGGTGCTGCTGAGAAACGTGCTGGAACGCCGCCGGGAATTCGCGCTGATGACGGCCGTGGGATTCCACTCCGGCCACCTGGCCCGAATGGTGATCTCGGAGAACTTCCTTCTGCTCGGTTGGGGCCTGCTGTTCGGCGTCTTCTCGGCGGCGGTGGCCATCGTCCCGGCCTGGCGATCCGCCGGAGGACACCTCAGCCTGACGGCCCTGGCGTGGCTGTTGCTGGCGGTTCTGGCCGCCGGCCTCATCTCCTCGCTGGCCGCCGTCCGGGCGGTGACACGCACTCCCCTGGGGCCAGCCCTGCGCGCGGACTGACTCCGCGTCCAAGAGCCTGTGATACCATGCAGGCAGGTAGGGGACGTTGTTGAATTACTGGAATAACTTGTGAAGAGCACATAAGACACGCTATTGAATCAAAGCAATTCAGCAGCGACGGATTGAAG
>JAJECY010000037.1 GCA_022821775.1 Acidobacteriota bacterium | reverse complement strand
GGTGGCGTGACTTGGACCGAAGAGGGCACCCACAAGGGGTGCCCCTACGGAGATTCGAAATCGAGGCTCGATCCGTTACGAACACATGTATTTGCGGGACGGCACACTAGTGGTGGGGCACACCCGCGCACCCGGCCCCGGGAGGAGCACCTTGCCAGCGTTAATCATTGCCTTGGCGGTTGCGGCCGGGATTCAGCCCGGACTTGCTCCAGCTTGGAAGGTAAAATGGGCTGACTTGGAGGAAAACTAATGGGAGTCATGGTGAGCGAAGTTTACGATGCGCTGGTGGCTGCTGGTGCGCCAGAATCAAAGGCCAGAGCCGCCGCCGAGTCCATCCCGGTCACGGAACGATTGGCGACCACACAGGATATCTCCGATCTAAAGGATGACATTAGCGATCTTCGGTCCCTGCTCGAAGACTGGCGTTCCGTTGTCGTTACTCACGCGGAACTCCACCGGAGCCAACGCGAACTCAAAGCGGACCTGAACGCCGAGCGCTGGAAGTCCACCGTTGTTCAGATCGTCGCCACCGTCGCTCTTGTGGTCGCTCTGCTCCGGTTTATGTAGAAAGCCCCCATCCAGCCCTCGAAATTCAAAAACCGCATCCGGATCGACCAGGGAATGAGAATGTCTCCCTCCCAATCGGTTGTTTCTTGATATGAAGGAGAACCCGACATGAGTGCCCAGGAATCCTCCGGTCCGAGGGTGATTCTCTGCGGTGTCGGCGGCGTCGGCCGCAGAGTGACCCGCCTGTTGAGCGTCCGTCCCGGCTACCGAATCGTGGCGGCCTACACCAGGAACCGGGACCTGGCGGGTCAGGACCTGGGCCGTCTGGCCGGTATCGAACCCAACGAAGTCATCGTCACCACCGACCGGGACGCCGCCCTGCGGCAGCCGGCCGACATCGTGATCGTCGCCACCACCTCGTTCCTGAAAGCGGTGGCTCCCGAACTGCGGGCGGCGGTGGAGCACAACCTCAACGCCATCACCACAGCCGAGGAGGCTGCTTTCCCCTGGTTGACCGACGAGGCCCTGACCGATGAGCTGGATCGGTTCGCCCGGGAGCGGGGAGTGTCGCTCCTGGGGGTGGGGCTGAACCCCGGCTTCATTTTCGATGCCCTGTTGCTGACCGCCACCGGCCCGGCCTGGGACGCACGCAGGATCCGGATCAGGCGGGTCGTGGACGTCTCCCGGTTCAGCGCCACCATCCAGCGGCGGCTGGGCATCGGTTTCTCCCGGGAGAGGTTCGAGGCGGGGGTTCAAGCCGGAACCATCTTCGGCCACATCGGGTTTCCTCAATCCTTTCACCTGGCCGCAAAATGCCTGGGCCGGACGCTGGACGACTACCGGAAGTCGTTCGAGCCGGTCATCGCCGAGCGCCCCTTCTCCAATGACTTCCTCACGGTCCAGCCGGGACAGACCGTGGCCTTCATCCAGCGGGACGAGGGGATCATCGGCGGAGAGCCCTGGATCGACTCCGAGTTCGTCGCCTTCATCGATCCGTCCGCCGGAGACTTCGTGGCGCAGGACTCGATTTCGATCCAGGGGTACAACCCGCTCAATCTGACCATCCGCCCCGGCTGCCAGCCCCAACTGGGGTCGGCAGCCATGGTGGCCAACTCCATTCCCAAGGTGATTGCGGCAGAGCCCGGGTTCCGGACCGTGGCGGATCTCCCGCCCCTCTGTCCCCCGCTAACGGATAGCGGCCGGCTGGCGGAAGCCGCCCGGGAGTGGTGATTCAGGGAGTTCGTCCAGCGACCATGGACAAAATACGAACCATCCAAGTCATTCCCCTCATCCGGCGGTTGGACCGGGTCTTCAGCGGAAGCACCTACCAGATCGTTTCGCGCAACACGATCTACGCCCGAATCGAAACCGAGGGAGGGATCGTCGGCGAGGCCTTCGGCGGGGACGAGGACATCCACCAGCAGAAGGTGGTCCGGATCGCCAACGATTGTCTGGCGCCCCGGCTGATCGGGGCGGAGATCTGGCCCGTGGAACCGCTCTGGCGAAAGATGTTCGACACCCCCGGCCTGCCGCTGCACAACCGCGGCATCCACACCCTGGATATGGTCAACCACGCCATCCTGATGCAGGCCATCGCCATCATCGACATGGCGATCTGGGACGCCGCCGGGAAGTCTTTCGGCAAGCCCTTGTGGCAACTGCTGGGCGGTTTTCGAAGCCGGGTCCCGGTGGTCGGGATCGGCGGCTACTACAAGCCGGGAGCGTTGGAGGAGTTGGGCGAGGAGATCCAGCTCTGCATCGATCTGGGCCTGGCGGGAATCAAGCTGAAGGTCGGGAAGGCCTCGGTCGACGAGGACATCCGCCGGGTGGAATATATTCGGAAGCATTTTGCAGACACTCTCGTGGTCGCCTGCGACGCCAACCAGGCGTGGACCTTCGAGCAGGCGCACCGCTTCGCTCAAGGCGTCGCGGACCTGAACCTGGAGTGGCTGGAGGAACCCGTCCGCTGGTACGACCAGTTGGAGGGGTTGAAGCGGCTGCGGAGCTCGACCGCCATTCCCCTCGTCGCCGGTCAGGGAGAGATCTCAAAGTGGGGCTGCCGGGACCTGGTCCTGGGCGGCTGCGTCGACACGCTCAACGTGGACGCCACCATTGCGGCCGGCATCACCGAGTGGATGAGGATCGCCTCCTTCGCCGAAACCATGGACATCAACATGGGTCACCATGAGGAGCCCCAGGTCGCGCTGCACATGCTGGCGGCCATTCCCAATTCCACCTACGTGGAGATCTTCCATCAGAAGGAGCGGGACCCCATGTGGTACGAACTGGTGGAGGACCTGCCCCTCATCGCCGATGGATTCATGTACCCCAACGAAGGCCCGGGACTGGGCTGGCACTACAATGCCGACGTCATCGACCGATACGGCCAGCCGGGCTGAAGCGCGTTTGTCGCGGGTCCGGGCGGCCGTGCATTTCGTAAGCGCCCCGGACCGCCGGTTCAAGAAGCCTCCCGATCGGAGTTGGGATCGCCGGGATGACTGAAGAGCAATTCCACAGCGGACTGGTGTGGGCGGTTTTCGTGATCGCCGTCGTGAGCTTCGCGAGCCTGCAGGTTTTGGCGGCTCCCTACGGCCGGCACTACCCAGGAAAGGGCTGGGGGCCGCATATTTCAAACCGGGCCAGTTGGATCCTCATGGAGCTTCCGTCGTCGGTTCTCTTTCTGGGCGTTTTTCTCTCGGGAGCGGCCGCGTTCCAGGCCGTTCCGCTGGTCTTGCTCGGGGTCTGGCAGTGTCACTATCTCAACCGGACATTCGTCTATCCTCTGCGCATTCGAACCGCGGGCAAGAAAATGCCTCTGCTGGTGATGGCTTGCGGCTTCACATTCAATACGGTCAACGCCTACGTCAACGCCCGGTTCATTTCGGAATTCGGCCGGTATGGACCGGAATGGCTGGAAGACCCGAGATTCCTGGCCGGCATCGGGATGTTCTTTGCCGGCCTGGCCCTGAACGTCCACTCGGACACCATCCTTCTGCGCCTGCGCCAACCTGGAGAGAGCGGATACGCCATCCCTCGGGGTGGCGCCTTCCGCTACGTTTCGTGCCCGAACTACCTTGGAGAGATCGTTGAGTGGGCGGGCTGGGCGCTGGCCACATGGTCGCCGGCCGGCTTGGCCTTCTTCGTCTACTCTGCGGCCAACCTGCTCCCGAGAGCGCGCAGCCACCATCAGTGGTACCGGGAACGATTCCCGGACTATCCCGCCAGCCGGAAATCCCTCATTCCGGGCCTGATCTGAGCCG
>JAJECY010000159.1 GCA_022821775.1 Acidobacteriota bacterium | reverse complement strand
GCGAGACCCCGAGGGCTTGAGCGCGGAGCAGACCTTTGGAGTGAGGGTGGAGACCGTTCAAGAGCGGCGCAGCCGCTTGCTGGAGTTGTCGCTGGCGGCTTTCGGCCGGACGGTTGCCAGCCAGGCGGTGGACGCGATCGGCAACCGTTTCAATGCTTCGTCTCGGGAGTCCCAAGCCACCCTCGGCGGCCAGATGTTCGACTTGGGGTTCGCATCCGATGATCAGAGCCAGAGCCGAATGGCCAATTGGCTGCAGAGTGGGGCGAGTTTGCTCGGAATGGATCGGGGATATTCCAGGTCCGATCCTCTCACCGGGACACCAGCCTCCGGCCGGCCTGTGCCCGGGCAGTGGGACATGGCCGGACGTCAGACCAACAGGCAGAACGTCTTCTCCCATGACAGCGGCTTGACGGGCGGCAGCGGCAGCGGTGGGGGAGGGATTGGAGGGGGCTCTCTCCAGATGGCGACGGCGAGTGGAAACGGCTTCAACCGCTTCTCGGGCCGGAGCATGATGACCGGCAGTTCCTTCCAGTATGCTCCGGACCAGGACGGTTCCAAGCAAGGAAACTGGATGCTGTGGGGCCAGGGGGTGCGTAGCGACTTCTATGGTCGACCCCAGGCGGAATTGGGATTGGACGGTCGGGTGGGTGCGGCCTACATGGGGGCTGACCGCCGCTGGGGATCCAAGGTGGTGGTTGGCGTGGCCGCCTCTCACAGCGTTGGGTCCCTGGATTACGCCAACGGGGGAGACGGCGAGAACGAGCTGCAGGTGGGGGCTCGGCTGACCGGCGCCCATCCCTACCTGAAGTGGTCTCCTCGGCCGGGGCTGGACCTGTGGGGTCTGATGGGCTATGGGCGGGGCTCGGCCGAGGTGGAGGTGGCGGGCGAATCGGTTGAGATGGGCATCGACATCCGCATGGCGGCCTTGGGCGGACGCAGCGAACTGACGCGGGTGGGAGCCGTCGACCTGGCGCTGAAGGCCGACGCCTTCGCCGTGAGCGTCGGCTCGGAGGCGGTGGAGGAACTGCGGGTGGCTGACGGCGATACCCAGCGGACGCGCCTGATGCTGGAGGGCCGCACCGACTGGTCCCTGTCCTCCGACTCCACCTTGACGCCCAGCCTGGAAGTGGGCGCCCGGATGGACGGAGGGGATGCCGAAACGGGACTGGGGGCGGAGCTGGCCGGGGGAGCCTCGTTTGCCAACCGGCGCCTGGGGCTGGTGGTGGAAGCCAGGGGGCACTGGCTGATGGCTCACCAGGACCGGAACTTCAAGGAGCGGGGCGCCCGCTTGGCGGTCCGGCTGGACCCGGGGGCGGACGGCAAGGGATGGGGCTTGTCCCTGGCCCCCCTGTGGGGGAATACGTCCGGAGGCGCCGGCACGCTGTGGAGAAGCGAGCAGATGTCGGTGGGAAGGAGCCGTTCGGACCGGCGCCAGGGAGTCCACTGGCAACCCAACCGCACCCAGGCGGCCCTCAGCTACGGGATGGAGACCTGGGGTGGGCGCGGGCGGCTGGGACCCTTTGCCAGGATGGAGCTGGATCGGGAGGCTCCCCGCCTGGGAGGCGGCCTGCAGATGAATGTTTCAGGTGCTTCCAGGGAGGTGTTCGAAAGGGTGCCCGACGGTCTGAGGCTGGAGCTGTTCGGCGATTACCAACGTCGCCGCCAGCCCCGGCCTGCCGGTTCGGCTACCGGACCGGCGGGGTCCTACGACTACCGATTCGGCATCGGCTTTATTCTGAACTTCTGAGTGCGGGCAGCGCCAACCTCTTGGCGTCGATACTGCTCGGAAGGTTCCGCTTCCGACTCTCCCCCCAAGCTGTTGCCCTCAATCCCGCCAAGCAAGGCCCATAACGCCTCGATGGCCCCTCTCACCGCCCTTCCGCATACTCCGGCGAGATTTGCCGACCAGCTATCCGGGTATTGGCCTGGCAATGGGTGAACCCACGTTCAGCCCGGGTAAGCCCACTCCCGCCAGCCCTGAAGCATGGGGAAGTACAGACCCAGTCGAATAGGTCGGGAGTCCAGGGGCCGGATCAAGCTCCCGTAGGTTTCCAACTGAGCTCGGTAGCGCGCCTGCTCATTGTCGAGGAAGTCTTCCGGGGACCCGCCCGCGTGGGTTCCCGTCTTGTAGTCGATGATCCACCGTGTCCCCTCGGCCACGAAGGTCCGGTCCAGGACATGGCGCCGAACGCCGCCCTGGATCGCCGTGGAGAGTGCGTACTCTCTTTGGTCGTCCTGGTGGAGTGACAGAATCCAGCGGCCGCGGTCGTCGCGGACGGTGTTTGTCAGAGCGGAAACGGCTCGGGACAGGGCCTCGTCCAGCTTGTGGCCGTCCAGTCCTTCCTGCGTCAACGCGACGCGGAGAGTTTCCTTGCTGTAGTGCAGACGGTCCGGCGCCCAAAGTTGCTGAAGCATCCGGTGGACCACCGTTCCCACTCGCCGCTGCAGCTCGCCTGCCCACTCGTAGGTCGGTTGGCGTGGCTCTGGTTCTTCAGTCCACGCCCGCCGTTTTCCAGGTTCCCAAACCACATCCTTCGGGGGAGGGGGTGGCGCCCAGTCGGCAGCCAGGCGCCGGAGAGGGACGCCCGGAGGTTCCGGGGTGACGGTGTCGACCGTTCCCGCTTCCTCAAGTGCCGGATCCCTCAGGCTCTCCGAGAATTCCGGCTCGACCGTCTTCCAGAGCTTTGCCAGCAGCGAGCGCGAATCGGGCGCTCTCAACCTCGGCTTCTCGGGGTCGAGCCTGGTATGCCCCAGCAGATGCAGGCTCTTCCGGGCCCTGGTGGCGGCCACGTAGAGCAGGCGCGTATTCTCGTGAACGCGCTTCTCCCGGTCAATGCTCTTCAGGTAGTCGTAGAGTGCGTCCTGGTCGCCCGCGGCCTCGGGTATCGGCGCCAGCAGCAGGCGGGACCGTTCACCGTCCGGGTACTCCGTCCACCGCAGCAGGCGCGGATCATCGTGCCGCGCACGGCGTCCCAACCCCGGCAGGATCACCGTGTCGAACTCCAGCCCCTTGGCCTTGTGAATGGTCATCAATTGCAGTTCTTCGCCGGCTTCGACGTCGGAGGGAGCGTGCAGGCGGGCGACTTCCTCGGCGAACCGGGCCTCGTCGCGGAGCTGCATGCCGTCGGTTGACTGCTCCAGCAGGTCCAGGCAGGCGGCGGCGTCCTCGAGGTCCGCCCGCGTTTCAAGGCAGGCCGGACCGCCCAGAGCGATCCACAGGCTTTCCACCCAGCGGCGCACCGGCAGGCGCTCTCGCCGGGCCAGCGCATCGTCGAGAAGAGGGATCAGCCGGTCGAGCCGTGTCCGGCCGTCGGGAGACAGTTGTTCCTGTCTGGCAGGGTCCCGCATCAGATCCCAGACGGCGGCGTTGGGATCGCCGTCCACAAGCGCGTCCAGGTCGCCCAGCCTCAGACCGCACCAGGGCGCCCGCAGAATCGACAACCAGGCCAATCGATTCCCCGGATGCAAGAGCGCCTGCGTGAGCGACACCAGGTCCCGAACCACCGGGCGTTCCCCCAGGGCGTCGATCTCCACGGCACGAAATTTCTTTCGGCTTTGGCGAAGCGCGGCCACGATATGGAACAAGTGGCTGCGAGCCGACACCAGCACGGCAATCGTCCCGCGTGAGTTCCTTGACTGGGCTTCCTCGATGATCTCGATGACCCGCCGGGCCTCCTGGGGCCACGGGTCATCCGACAAAAACGGATGCAGGCGAACGGCCCCGTCAGAGGCGTCGTCCTTGAACGGCACCGAGGGTTCGTAGGTCACGGCGCCGGTCAACACGTTCTCGGTTTCCGGGAAGGCCTTGCTCAGCGCGCGGTTCACCCAATCCACCATTCCCGGAACGGAGCGAAAATTCAGCGACAGCGCCAGGGGCTCCGGCCGGACAGCGGCAATCCCGTTGGTCCGGGTGCTCAGAAACAGTCCTACCTCGGCCTCGCGAAAGCCGTAGATCGACTGCATGGGATCGCCGACCAGAAACAGCGTGCGTCCGTCGCCCGGCTGCCAGTCTCCGATGAGTCGGGCCAGCAGGCCGTACTGGCTTTGGGAGGTGTCCTGAAACTCGTCGATCAGCAGGTGCTGGATTCGGCAGTCGAGCGCGAAGGCAAGGGCGGTGGGAACCTCGTCGGTCCCCAGGGCCTTTCGCGCCCGAATCCCGATCTCGGTGAAATCCACGCCCCCTTCCTCCCGAAAGACGAGATGAAGCTGGCCGACGGCCAGTGGCAGGAGGCGCATCAGGGCCGCCAGTGCCTCCCACTGTCCGTCGTCGAAGTGCGACGAGGGCAGCGACCGCAAGTCGTGCAGCGCGGCCACGGCGGCGTCGTCGAGTTCAATTCCTTGCCAAGCCTCCTTGGCTGCACGCCCTGCAGAGGTCGGCGGAAACCCCTGGTTCTTGTTCAGGGTCCGGCGGCGGGTTCCCTGCCGGCTCAGGAACATTTCCGCCAGCCCCCGCCAACGAGGCAGCGACTGCAGGGTGGCGTCCGGAAACTCGTGCAGCTCGAAGCAGGCGTCAAGAGCGCTGGAACGCCCCAGTTCCTTGAGGTTCCCGGCGGCGAAGCGGGCCAGGGCGGCCGACTCCGCCCTGAAGCCCTGCGGGAATGCCGCCTCCACCCGTTCGAGAGCGCGCTCCACCACCCGCTCCAGTGAACGCTCCAGTTCCTTGCGCAACCGGTCCGGCGGCGGCTGTCCGACCACGTGCCGCAGCCACTGGTCCCGGTTCCCCAGCATGGTGCTCAACAGATGCTCGACGGTTGCGATGTCGTTGTCGAGGTGCGCCAGCAGTCGCGCCAGGGCCGCGGAATCGTCAGCCGCTGTCCGGTCGGAATCCAGCATGGCCAGCGTTCGGCGGGCTGCCGCAAGGTAAAGGCGCCCCGAGTCTTCCTCGGGCCCGAGCGAGGCTCCCATGCGGGAAACCCAGGGCATCTGCCTGACCAGCAGGGCGCATAGCGAATCGATGGTTTGAATGCGAAGGCGGGAAGGATGTTCGGTGAGGCGCCAGTTCAGTCTGTCGTTCTGAGCCAGGGCTGCCCGCGCCAGTTTCCAGGTGTGGGCTTCATGCGGCGTGGCAGGTCGCGGTTCGGAGGCTCTCCGGATAGCGGAAATGACGCGGTGGCGCATCTCCGCGGCCGCCTTTCGCGTAAAGGTAATGGCGACGACGGCCTCGGGTTGCTCGACCTGTCCCAGCAGCGTCAGGAACCGCTGGATGAGCAACTCGGTTTTCCCGGATCCCGCGGGCGCCTGAACGATGAACGACCGTGAGGGGTCGAGCGCCTGCAGGCGCTGCTGCCGGTCCTGGATCCGGTCAATCATGGCCGCCCTCGGGCTCGGCCGGAGCCTGTCCGATCCGGCAGAGCGCAGGCAACGCGCAATGCCGGCAGGTCTTGCGGGGGTCCTTGGGGTCCACCACGGCCTTTCCCGCTTTGAAGTCTCGACCCAGTCGATCCAGCACCTCCCGCCACTGGTCAATCGTCTCTTCCAGGGGTGGCTGGTCATCCGGTGCCTGGACGTCGGGAACGATTCCCGCGGAGCCGGCCAGGCCTCGAAAGCCGAAGGCCCCGGCCTTGAGGCTGCCGAAGAAGACCCCTGCCACCGGGGCGCCGGCGGTCGCGGCATAGATGGGCAGTTGCGGTTCATCCGGTCTGGGCCCGTCCCAGTCCGAAGGCCGGCACTCGCCGGTCTTGTAGTCCAGAATGACCAGCTCCCCGTTTTCCAGTTGGTCCACGCGGTCGGCGCGGATGTTCATCCGGAGGCCGCCCAGGGTCACCCGCCGCCCCTCTTCCTGTTCGAGCATGGTAAACGCCTGCCGTTCCTTTTCGAGGACGAGCCACTGCCCAATGACGCGCTCCATCCGTTGCTGTTCAATGGCCGCAAACCGCGTGTTTCGCAGGATCCGGCGGAATCCGGAGAATTCGCGAATCTCGGAGCCGGCCTGGGAGCGCACCAGTTCCGCCAGTTCTTCCTCACCGATCGTCACCAATGCCTGGTGGGATCGCAACCGCTCCCAGACACGCTTGAGAATGCCGTGAACCAACCGGCCGCGGTCCAGGGCGTTCAAGCCGGGTTCGGGACGGTCCGGAGCTCTTGCTGCCAGACGCAACTCGGCAAACGCCCTGAAGGGACAGGCCGCCTGCAGTTTGAACAGGAAGGTTCCCGCCCTGGGCGGAACCTCAGGGCACGGCGGCGCGCGGTGGTCCTGGACGGTCTCCATCAGGGAGGAGCGCCGCAGCAGTTCCGGGTAGCCTGCTGAAGCCGGAAGACCCAGGTCGGACTCGACAGCTTCCGGCAGTGCAGTCAGGAGCGGACTGGCTCTCAAGTCCGAATCGCCTTCCCGCCGGGGATAGCTGACAATCACGGTGGAAGCGCTCGACAGGAGGCGGGCCGTGAGCGTCCGGGCAAAGTCCAGTTCGCGGTCCGGAGAGGAGCGGGGCAGCTTGAAACGCCGTTGCAGACTGAACGGCAGGAACGGATCGGGAGACGGGGCCGCCGGCCAGGCGGAGTCGTGCATCCCCATGATCCAGAGCCGGTCGAAGCGCAGGCCGGAAGCTTCCAACAGACCCAGGATCTGGACAGGCGCCGGCTCGGACTCCGGCTGAAACTGCCTGGTGGAAGCCAATTGCCTCAATTTGCCGATGGCCGTACCCGGGGAGATGTTCCCGCAGACCCGGTCGAGCCTGGCCAGTTCGGAGAGCAGTTCCCTCCAGACTTCAAGCGCCTGGTACTCCATGCTGTCGATGCCGCGGTCTCCGGGCCACCCGACCGCCTGCAGGAATCGGGAAAAGGCGGGCGCCCAGTCGCTGGGCATCCGGCTGGTCTGCAGGGACTGGTGCTGCTCCGTCCAGGCCGCCAGCCGGGAAGCGAGCTCGGGACACTGCCCGGAGCCGTTGCCAACGCGGGCCAACCGGAGGATGTCTCTCGACGAAACGTAAGTCTCCCCCTCGGAACGCAGGACGACGTCCAGGAGGGCGCGGCTGGTCAGTTCCAGCTCGGAACCGTTTAGAAAAGGGGATCGCAGGAGTCGGCCGGCATTCTCGATTGGAATCTTCCGGGGGTCGGAACCAAGAAGAAGAAACGCCGCCTCGATAATCGGATACTCGCTGGCGGGGAGGCCAAGAGAGATGTTGAAGAGCCGCCTGGGGTCCAGGTCCTGCCGCAGCCGGGTGCGGGGATGCAGGGTTTCACCGAAAACACGCTCGATCCGGCTGCGGCGCCCGCCCAGATCGGGAACGACGACGCCGATTCGGAAGTTGGGGGCGGCAGCCTCCGGCTCGTTTTCCAGGATTTGGCGCGCCCACTGGGCGGCGGCGCGGATTTCACCATCAGCGTCGGCCAGTCCCAGGCGCACCGCCTCGCCGGCGGCAGCCGGGAATTCGTGATGCCGGACTTCCGTCCCGCGCCGGACCAGAGAGTCGAACAGCCGCTGTTGGGAAGGGGTCGGCTCGAGAAAGCCTGCACACTCCACCTGTTCGGGGACAGGGAGGACTCCCCGTTGGATGAGATCGGCCACATAGGCCGGAAGTTCGGCGCCCGAAAGCCATCCGTTCCGGCGGCAGCGCTCACCGAACTCTTCGGCCCAGGCCCGGAAGATTTCGGAATCCTCCTGATCTCTCCACTCCTGGGCGTCCAGGGGAAGCTCCCAGTCGTGCAGAAGGTTCCAGGAGGCCAGCGCCGATGCGGCGGTCCCGGGGACCTCCAGCAATTGGTTTTCGGCCTTTGAACGGATGATGCCTTCCCAGATTGCCCGTTCTTCGGCAGAACGGAGGAGGCGTGGGGCGGCGTCAGCCTGTCCGGAAAACAGCCACTCCCTCCACATTTCGGACAGCCATGCGGACCAGGAAAGGATGCGGGGTGTCGGCCAGCAGGTCAGCCCTGCCGCCAGTCTTTCCCGGTCGTATTCCTGCTGGATTTCCCGGGAGAGTCGCAGATTCGCGGTGATGACGATCATTTTCGGGAACTGGAGTCAAGCGCGCATATCTTATCGGGTTGCTGAATACGTCATGAATGACAGTATATCTTCAAAGGCCCGCTGAAGAGTCTTTTGCAAACTCGGGTGCAACCTGGTGAGGTTTGAGGGTCAACCACAAGAGGCTCAAATTGTTAAGGGAGCCCTTTGCAAAATTCGGAATCGAGCATCTCCATGAAACAACGGAGAGTGGACTTGCCCCGCGAGTAACCTTTTCCCTGGACTCTCCCGGGAAAGCTCCCGCTGCCCAGCCAATGGGGTAAACGGCTCAACCACAAAAAGCACAAAAGGCACAAAAAAAGGCTCCAGACTTGCCCAATCCCGTCATGTTCGTTCAATGCAGTTAAATCAAGGGCGGATCATTCGAGAGTGAAACGGGGTTGTTTGACAACAAGTTGCAGGTTCCGGGAGCAGGTAAGCGCCTCTTGATGTGGTTGCACTCAATTTTTGAACATCGATGCACAGGATGCACAGGATTAACAGAACGGGACGCTCTTGCACAGGAAGCTGACTCCGGCGACGACCCGGTGCGGGCTTGCGGGTGCTCAGGATGCCAAGCCGGCCGTTTCCTGAAAAATCCTGTGCATCCTGTGCATCGATGTTAATAATCCGTCTCGCTTGGCGGCCCTTCATCGTCCTTGGTGTGCCTTCGTGGATAACTCTTTTTTTCTGTTGTTTCAAGCAAGCCGCGCCCCCGCCCCCACGACGGGCGGATCATTCGAGAGAGAAACAGGGGACCCGGATGGCGTATCGGGAACACGGAAAGGTGCCGGCTCCCCTCGGCGTCTCACTTCGTGTGTCTTGGTCGTCCTTCGTGTGTCTTCGTGGATAACTCTTTTTACTCCGTCGCATGCAGCGCCAAACCGGGTTGCTTCAGAC
>JAJECY010000041.1 GCA_022821775.1 Acidobacteriota bacterium | reverse complement strand
CCGTGGTAGTAGGTCAGGCGCATATCGTCCAACCCCATCAAGTGGAGGATGGTGGCATGCAGATCGTGGATGTGATAGCGGTTTTCAACGGCCCTTCGTCCCATTTCGTCGGTCGCTCCCACCACGGTCCCCCGCTTGACGCCCCCTCCGGCAAACCACATCGCCATGGCTTCCTTGTTGTGCTCGCGCCCCATGGTCTCCTTCACCAGGCCGCGGCCGCTTGCAGGGGTGCGCCCGAATTCGCCTCCCCAGACCACCAGGGTTTCGTCCAGCAGGCCTCGCTGTTTCAGGTCCTGCAGAAGACCCGCGATCGGCCGGTCGGTTTCCAGCCCCCTGCTGGAGTGCTCCTTGGTGAGATCGAAGTGGGAGTCCCAACTGCTGTTGAAAACCTGGATGAATCGGACGCCGCGCTCCACCATCCGCCTGGCCATCAGGCACTTGCGTCCCATGGGCTCGGTGACGGCGTTGTTCAAGCCATAGAGCTCCCGAATGCTCTCGGGTTCCTTCTCCAGGTCCAGGGCCTCGGGGACCGAGGTCTGCATCCGGAAGGCCAGCTCATAGTTGCGGATGCGGGCCTGCAGGTCATCCTTGACCGGGTTGGAGCGCAGATGGTCCCGATTCCACTTGTTGATCAGGCGCAGATTGGCCGCCTGCCGGGGTCGGGTCACCCCTTCAGGCGGCTTCAGATCGACAATGGGCGGCCCCACCAGGTTCAGCAGGGTGCCTTGATAGATGGCCGGCAGGTATCCGTTGGACCAATTCTGGGGGCCGTGGATAAAGCGATAGTCGGGCAAGACCACAAAGGCGGGCAGATCCTGGTTCTCGGTGCCCAATCCATAGACCATCCAGGAGCCCAGGGAGGGACTGCCCGGCATGGGGCGGCCCAGGTTCATGAGCAGGGAGCCGGCGGTGTGGTTGTCGCTGTCCGTGTAGAGAGACCGAACCACCGACATTTCGTCGACCCACTCGCCCAGGTGAGGAAAAAGCTCGGAGACCTCGATGCCGCTCTTTCCCCGTTTGCTGAACCGGAAGGGACTGCCGATATAGAGGAGCTTGGCGTCTTCGGGTTGGTCCGGTCCGCCGCTGGCGACCGTTCCGTGGTGCCGGGTGAGATCCGGCTTGGGGTCGAAGGTGTCCATGTGGCCGGGACCCCCGCCCATGAACAGGAAGATGCAGGACTTGGCCCTGGCCGCCAGGTGGGGGGGCTTGGGGGCCAGTGGGCTGGCGGGAGATTCCGAGGCCAGCAGTGTCTCTCTTTGCAGCAGGTAGGACAGGGCCAGCCCCCCCAGGCCGGCTCCACCCTGCAGGAGGAAGTGCCGGCGTCCCACCGTTGCCGTTTGCGGACCGTTCAGGGGGCTCGGGACGGGGTTCCGTTTCGGCAGGCCATGAGCCATGGTGAGGGTTCTCCTTGTCGGGGATGAGGGGGGCCCTCCTCCCGCGTTGCCACTACTCGACATAGATGAATTCGTTCAGGTTGATCAGGGCCAGGCAGAGATCGGCCAAGGTTCCCTCTCCATCCTCTTTCCGCCGTGAGGCGGGATTTCCCCGGTCGTCGCCGATCGAACCGCCTCCGCCCGCGGCCAGACTCACAGTATCCTTCAGGTCTCCCGAAACCGGCCGAGCGGCTCCCAGAAACTCCAGGCCGTCGATCCGTTCCGAAGGAGTGGGGGAGCGTTGCAGGGCAAGTTGGAAGGCTTGCTCGAGCTGTTGTGCGGGATCATCCCCAACTTCCGCAACGATCCTGTCGGCCAGCGCGCGGCTCTGCTCGTGTGCAAACCGGCTGTTGAAGAGGACGAAGACCTGGGGCGTCACCGTGGTGACCTCCCTGGCGGCGCAGCTCTCGTCCAGTTGGGTGCCGTCAAAGACCTTCACCAGGGGCAACACCAGGCTGCGCTGCTGGTACATGTAAAGGCTGCGCCGATTTCTCGCCTCGGGAGGGGATGGCTCGAACCAGGTCACTGCCCCTTCCAGCAGGTCCTTGTCGATCCTGGGAAAGAATCCGGGTCCCCCCATGAGCGGATTCAACCGGCCGCTCACCGCCAGGACACTGTCCCGGATGGCCTCGGCTTCCAGCCGCAACATGTTCCAACGCCAGTAGTACCGATTCTCTGGGTCAATCGTCTGGAAACGGTCGAATTCCGGATGATGCATCGACTGGCGATAGGTGTTGGACTGCAGAATGAGCCGGTGCATGGACTTGACGCTCCAACCGCTCCGGATAAACCGGGCGGCCAGCCAGTCGACGAGCTCCGGGTAGTCGGTGCCGGAGCCGTTGCGGCCAAAATCGTTGGGGGTCCTGACCAGTCCTCGGCCGAAATGGTGCTGCCAGATCCGATTGACCATCACCCGGGCCGTCAGCGGGTTTTCCGGGCTGGCGATCCACTCGGCCAACACCTTGGTGGGATTCCGGATGGGGCGGGAGACCCCGTCGTGGCCAACCTCTTCCAGCCCGGCCGGTTCCGAGTGGCCGGTCAAGGCGCTGAGGAATCCCGGCAGGACCACCTCGCCCCGCTTCTTGGGATCTCCTCCCTCCAGCACAAAGGTGGTCGGTGGGTCCGGAAGGCCTCCGGCATCTGTTCCCACGGCCGCGTAGTTCAGGCCCAGGGAGGCCGACGCCGAGTGCGCCATGGCCCTGTAGTAGTCGGGGCTGTGCGGATTGCGATAGGCGGTGGTCTGCTTGCGCATCAGGTGGTAGAGCGCCTGTTCCTGCTCGTTCAGCAGGACGCCTTCCAGGGCTGCCCGCTTGAGGTCTCCGTTCACGGGGCTGTTGCTCAAGGGAGGCAGTTCCTTGAGATCCTGATAAGCCTGCAGGAAGCGGGCCTTTTCCAGGCGTTCCTTGAACCCGGCCGTGGTCTTTTCGCGGAATTCCTTCTGGCGCTTGAGCAGGCCTTCCCAGTAGGCCTTGCCGTCTTCCCAGGCCTTGGGGTCTCGGCCGGGCAGCTCGTACTGGCTGAAGGGTACTTCCGTGGTGCTGAGCTTGACCGGTGCGAAGAAGGCCTCCATCCGATAGTAGTCACGGATGGGGATGGGGTCGTACTTGTGATCGTGACAGCGGGCACAGGCCAGAGTCAGTCCCAGAAAGGCCGAAGCGGTGGTGTTGACGATGTCGTTGAGGGCGTCGCGCCGCACGCCATCCTCACTGTAGACCGTGCCATGCAGGAATCCGAGACCCAGCTTGCCTTCCTTTCCATAGTGCGGATAGGAGTCTCCGGCAATCTGCTCCCGAATGAAACGGTCGAAAGGGCGGTCCTGGTTGAACGCCCGGACCACGTAGTCCCGATAGCGCCAGATGTGGGGGAGGGGACCGTCGTAGCCGCCGTCGGTATCGGCATAGCGCGCAATGTCCAGCCAATGGCGCCCCCAGCGCTCGCCGTAGCGAGGGTCTCGAAGCAGCCGGTCGATTTCCTGCCGGTAGGCGTCGGGGTCGGGATCGCTGGTGAATCGATGCATCTGCTCGGGAGTCGGGGGCAGGCCGATCAGATCGAAATAGAGGCGCCGCAGCAACAGCCGCTTCGAGGCCGGCGAGGCGGGAGCCATCTTCCGGCTCTCCAGCTTGGCCAGGATGAAGGCATCGATCGGGTTCTTCACCCACTGGTCATGGCGAACCCGCGGGATCTCGGGCGCCTTCAACTCCAGCCAGGGCCATCCCCGCACCTGGTTTCCGGCTTCCGACAGTGGCGGAAGTTGGTCGATCCACCCGGCTATCGAGGCAATCTCCTGGTCACTTAGCGGATTGCCGCTCAAGGGCATCCGAGGTTGCTTGCGGCCGGTCAGGTAGAGGATCAAGGGACTCTCCCGGCTCTTTCCCGGAATGACGGCGGGCCCGTTCAAGGCGCCTCCCTGGAGTATGGCTTGGGGGCTTTCCAGGACCAGGCCGCTCTGGTGCGAGCGGGAGTCGTGACAGGCCAGGCAGTGTTTTTCCAGAATGGGCCGGATGCCTTCGAAGGCGGGGCCGGATTGGGCCGGCGCCGACGAAGGCAGCGAGCCCACCACCAGGTACAACGCCAGCCATGGAAGGAGTCTTGCCGGAATGCGTTTCACGGTTGCCGTGGGTTGAGTGGAAGAGCCTTGTCCGAATGCCTCTACCTTACCGGAAATTCACTCTGATCTCAATGGGTCAAGGCCCCCGTGTCTCACCCCAGGAATGTCCTCAAGACGTTTTCCGTAATCCGCGACACGTTGTTGTCGTAGTCGTGGTGGGACAGGCTGCCGCACCAGGACATGGACCCCACCGAAAAGACCGCCCCTCCGCGGGTGGTCTCGAAGTAGACCATGTCGGCCCGAATCGGAGGATGGGTGCTGCCGCCATAGAGCCGTTCGCTCTTGAGTTGGGGAATGTCCTCGATGACCTGCTGGTAATGGTGGTTGTGGCCGGTGGAGGAGGCCAGCAGCAGAGCATGGGGAGGGGTCCCCAGCTCGAAGTCGAGCCGGTCCAGCTCATCCCCGGCGGCTCCGCCCATGGCCAGGCCGAAGTCCCCGATGATCTCGCGCTCACCCACACCCTCGAAGATGAAGGCCGCCCGCGGGTCGCTGCCGTCCGGAGCGCGGGTGTAGCCCGGCGACTCCGTGCTCCAGCCCATGCAGGAAAGGCCCACCCCCACCAGCTTGTTGGGAGCCTTGCCCCGGTGTCGCCACAGTCCTCCCATCTCCCCGCTGGTGCTGTGGTGGACTTCTCCGGGAGCGGAATCCCAGGTCCGCGAGCCGGCATGGCCCCGCCGGACCTCCATGACGTGGGGTTTTTCCTCGGAAATGCTGGTGACCCAGTAAAACCCGTTTCCCCCCAGGTACATCAGCCGTCCCCCCTGCCCCAGGTACTGCTCCAGGGCCGTGAGCATGGCCCCGGTGGTGTACTCGGGATGGGTGCCGGTCAGCAGGACCCGGTAGTCGCGCAACAGTTCCAGACCTTGATGGTGCAGATCCTCGTCGGTGATGACATCGCAGTCGAATCCCTTGGCTTCCAGCCAATCCACCAGGTAGAGGTCGCTGGCCAGATGGCGGGGGCCTCCCTTCCGCCACTTGAGGTACTTGGGGCGCAGGTTGGTAACGGGTCGCAATCGGGAGGCGTAGATGAAACCGCTTCCGTCTCCGTGACGGTCGTAGAGGGAGGCCGAGAGCTCCGGGTGATCCACCAGGTACAGGTCTCTCGGGTCCCGATTGAGCGGCCGCGGGCTGGCCATCAAGGCGGCCAGGCCGGGGCTGTAGTCCATCCTCTCGTTGGCATAGGCCAGGTAGGTCAGGGTGGGGATCAGCAGGGCCGCCCGAGCTCGCTGCGCCCCCTCGCCGGGCCTGACGAAGAAAGGGATGTGATCTTCCCGATCGGCGCCTCTGAGGCGGGCCGCATAGATTCCGCTCCTGAGCGTGGGGGGAACCTCCAGGGTGAAGTCGGTGCCCCAGGCGGCATCCTCCAGGTCGTCGCCGTGGAAATGGATGGCGCCGTATTCCGCGGGGGACTGCTTGAAGTCCGTCTCCTGCCCGCTCCAGTTGTACCCGGTGGCGGCCCGGGCCGGCATGTTGACGGCGGTTGCGTGCAGCTCGTTGGGGCCCAGGTCCCAGACTCGGGAGGTGTGCACCTCCTGGGAAAAATCCCAGGCGGCGACCAGGTCCTGCCGCGCCACCTTCAGGGGGGAGGCTCCCTTTCTCAATTGCTCCAACTCCTCGGTTCCCAGTGCCCGGCTGAAGAGGCCGGGCCGGTCGAGCTTGCCGTCGTAGAGTTCTTTCCCCAGGATGCGCCCGTCGAGTCGATGGGCGCGTCCGGCCGCCATCAGCAGGGGGGCGTCGCTGTCGAGGGCCGCATGCGGGGGAAGAGCGCCCGTGGCGCTGCAAGAGGTGGTGTCCGGGCCGGGTCCGAAACACTCTTGCTGGCTAAGGAGAACCTGCCGGTTGGACAGGTCGATGGTGGCTGCCACGAAATACCAACACCGGCCTCGCAGCGCCCGCCCGGTAGAGACTCTCCAGATGCCGCCGTCCAAAAGGCCCGCCCGCAACTCCAGGTCGCCCCAGGGTCCCAACCCCATCCCGTACCCGGCCGGCTCGGTCGACCACCACTTGGAGATCAGCCCTTGCCGTTTGCCACTGTCGGTTCGGGTGGGGAAGATCCAGGCTTGCAGGGTGAGCGAACCGAGGCCCGTCAATGCAGGTCGGTCGGGTACTGTCAACCAGGATCCGCAGTAGATTTTCTGCCGCCGACCGGGGTAGGAGCCGTCGACCGGGGTGGGAACCACTTCCTCCTTGAAGCCCGGCCCGGCCGGATTCTCGTCACCGTGGATCAGGCGCACGATGGCTACGTCATATCGGGCCAGGTCGGTGCTGACCTTGAATGCCAGCTTTTCTCCGGGGGCCGCGCTGAACTTGTCGCTGTAGCCGATGAGCTCTGTGGCCATGGGAGCGACTCATCCTTCCCAATCCATCAGTCGCCCTGCCGGCGATATCCGACCGTAACCGATCGCAACACCGGGCTGTTGGCGGAGTCGGGGCTGATCAGGCTGGCCTTGTACTGGATCCAGCGAGCCGTTTGAGGCAGGCCTTCGATCCCGGACGGCGAAGTCCGGTAGAAGCTGTCCGGACCCCGGGGACCCTGCCAGGGGGCGGCGTCCAGCCCCTGGCGCGTCTCGGCCGCGCGGAGCTGAAACTCCAGCTCCGTTCGCCAGGGAGTGTCGCCCTGCCACTCGAGGGTGGAGAAAACGGCCCCGGGACCGCCGTCGAAGGCAGGGGAGATGAAGTCGTAGCGGTCGCCGCGGTCATAGATGTGCCCGATGTCGATGACGCTGAGGTAATGGGGCCCCAATACCGGCAGCCGGCTGCGCCGTTCGGTCGAGAATCCGGCGGGGCCGCCCCAATAGAGAAAGGCATCGTTGCGGTGGTTCCCATCCTTGGAATGGCAGGAAAAGAGAATGTCCTCGAAACCGTTGCGGTCGAAGTCGGCCGTCAGCACGCCCGAGGCAGAATTGGTCGGCAGCCGGGTGAAACGGTCCGGCTGGAACCCCTGGGCGCTGTTCCAATAGATGGTGGAGGGATGGCTGCGGGTGTGGCCGGCGTGGTAGCTGGTGAGCGCCAGGTCCAGACGACCATCCCGGTCCAGGTCGGCTACGGCCACGTCGGCGTTTCCGATGGACGGCAGAACCTGGCGGGATTCCGGGGAATAGCCCTCGGGGCCGCCCCAGTAGATGAAGGTGTCGCCTTGAGGAGAACCCCCGAAGGATTGAGGCTTGTCGGGAGCGGGATCGGGATCGAACAGGTTGGGAACGATGATGTCTAGCCAGCCGTCTCCATTGAGGTCGGCCACTTCGACGGTGGCGGCGACACCGGTGGGCAAGCGGGTCTTGCGGGCGTTGTCGAATCCCTGGGCGTCGTTCCAGTAGATGAAGATCTCCCGGTTGGTGGTGCTGGTAAAGAGGAGGTCCGGCCAGCCGTTCCGATCCAGGTCGGCCAGGTGGTGGTGGCGCAACCCTCCCACCTGGAAGACAAAGCGGTTGTCCCGGGAATAGTCCCCCGGACCTCCCCAGAGGAGGCTGGTCCGCTCGTGTCCCGGTTGCCACTCGCTCAGCGCCAGGTCCAGGTAGCCGTCTCGGTTGAGGTCGGCGAACCTTCCCGACATCGCCAGTTCGGAGTCCACCCTGGAGGTGCGGCCCGGCGAATAGGGCTCCCCGCTTCCCCAGTAAATGGCGGGGGACTGTTCCGGGACAAAGAGGTCGGGGAATCCGTCCCGGTTCAGGTCGGCCGCCGCGTAGGAACCGGCGCCGCCGCTGCCAAGCTCCAAGCGCGCGTCTCGGTTGTACCGGCCTTCGGGAGTTCCCCAGTAGAGTAGGGACGGCACCGGGAGGCCGCCGTCCGACTTGTTGGCGAAGACCAGGTCCCGTTTGCCGTCCGAGTCCAGGTCGCCGATGGCGACCCCGCTGGCGTTCCAGGTGGGAAGGGCCTGCTTGCGGTCGCGGCTGAATCCCTGGCCGCCGCCCCAGTAGATCAGGGAGCCGCCATCCTGGGCCAGGCGGTTGGCGCGCTGAGCATAGACCAGGTCGGGATAGCCGTCTCGATTGATATCCTCGACTTCCACGTCCGCGGCTTCCGAGGTGGGAAGGGCCGAGCGCTTGTTCGGGTGGAATCCTCCGGCCGAAGCCCAGTAGATATAGGATGCTCCCCCGGCCCCGTTGGCGAAGACCAGGTCGGGCCTGCGGTCTCCATTGAGGTCGGCCGCTTCCACGTCCCCGGCGGACACCGTCGGCAACCGGCTGGGCTCCCCGGATTCATAGCCCTCCGGGCCTCCCCAGTAAACGTAGGAATCGACCGCCACCGTGTCGATGATGTTGTAGATATCCATCTCCCGGGCTCGAAGCCGGTAGCGGTTGGCCAGCGCCACTTCCGGCCAGCCGTCGCCGTTGAGGTCGGTGGCGGCCACCGCCGAGCTCCTCTCACCGGGCAGCCTGGTGACCGGACGCCCCGAGAAATCTCCTTTCCCGTCCCCCCAGTAAATCCAGGCGCCCGACTCTTCATCCCGGTTGCCTTCCACGGCGAAGACCAGGTCGAGGGAGCCGTCCCGGTCCATATCGGCAATCTCCAGGTCGCGGGCCAGCACCGTTCTCAGGCTGGTGCGGCGCTCCGGGCTGTATCCGCTCTCCGCGCCCCAGTAGATGAAGGACCGGTTGAATCGGTCCACCGGCACGTGGTAGCTCAATCCGCTGTTGGCGAAGACCAGCTCCTTCCAGCCGTCCCCGTTGAGGTCGGCCGCGGCCGCGGCCTCGGCGCCCCTGGTTGGCAGCAGCGTGCGACGCCCGGGGTCGAAGCCGGTCCGGCTGCCCCAGTAGATGTAGGAGTCCAGCTCGCTACGGGTGCCGTTGAAGCGGTTGACCAGGACCAGGTCGGGATGACCGTCCCGGTTCAGGTCGGCGATGGTCACGGCTTTGCCCCCGTTGCTGGGCAGCCGGGTCCTGCCGTCCGGGTCGAAATCCGATCCTCCCCAATAGATGAACAGATCCACTTTCTCGTTGTGGTCGTGGCTGCTCGGGAAAAAGAGGTCCAGGTTGCCGTCGTTGTTGAGGTCCCAGAGATTGACGAGCCGGACCGTGCCGTCGGCCCCCACGTAGGTGTTGGCTCCGCCGTCGGCGAGGGTGCCGTCCACGAAATCCAGGAAGGAAGAGGTGGTCCATTCCCGGTTGGATCCGGATTCTCCCGGAGCCACGTTCCAGAGCGCGGCCAACAGGATCGGGATGGCAAACCACACGGCTCTCGTCCTGGCCAACGGTGACATGGGTGACCTCCTTGTCGTTTGCATCTGCACGTCCACGGCAATCATCCGGGACGGTTCATGCCGGGATCGTCCCACAATTCTCCCAAATCTTCGACGATCCTTCCGCAACGATTTTAGGCGCGTCGGGGTCCCTCCCAAAGGGAATTCGAAAGACGACTCATTCTCGCGCGCGGGGTTGTCACGAACTCTTGATCCACCCGCCAGAGTCCAGTAGCCTTGGATTCTGCCGGTGCCTGCGCAAGCCGCAATGGCTGCCGACAGGCGTTGAACCCTCAGGAAGCGCAGAGCCCGTGCCGGAAAGGCGGCCTGGAGGCTGCAATGGACATCCCCTCAAAAGTGCTGATCCCGCGGCGGACCCTCTGGCCCTTTGTCCTGCTCACCAGTTGCTTTGCCTGGTGGGGACTGGCCAACAACATGACCGATACGCTGCTGGCCGCTTTCAAGCGGATCATGAGCCTTTCGGACTTTCAGACCTCCTGGATACAGATCGCCTTTTACGGATCCTACTTCTGCCTGGCCCTTCCGGCGGCGTTGTTCGTCAAGAAGTGGAGCTACAAGGCCGGTGTGCTCCTGGGGCTGGGGCTGTTCGTCTGCGGAGCCCTGCTCTTCTATCCGGCCAGCCAGACCATGAGCTACGCCCACTTCCTGCTGGCTCTCTACATCCTGGCGGGGGGACTCTCCATCCTGGAGACCGCCGCCAATCCCTACATCATTGCCATGGGACCCGAAGAAACCGGGACCCGGCGATTGAACTTCGCCCAGTCCTTCAATCCCATCGGGTCCATCCTGGGGGTCTTTCTCAGCAAGTGGTTCATCCTCTCCGAACTGAACCGGGCCGGCGCCGAGGATCGGGCCGCCATGAACCGGGAGCAGCTCGCCCGGATTCAGTCCGAGGAACTGGCGGCGGTAATGGAGCCCTACGTGGCTGTGGCTTTGTTCCTGACTCTGGTGTGGATTCTCATCGCCGTCACCCGCTGGCCCAGGGCTGCCGACAGCGGCGGCGAACTGGAGCTCGGTGCTACGGTGGGGAGGCTGATCCGGGTGTCCCGCTACCGCTGGGGGGTGACCGCCCAGTTCTTCTACGTGGGCGCTCAGATCGGGGTGTGGTCCTTCACCATTCGCTACGTGATGCAGGAGCTGGAGTTGAACGAGAACCAGGCGGCCAGTTACTACCTGGCGGCGCTGATACTCTTCACCGTCTCTCGATTCATCAACACCTGGCTGATGCGCTTCCTGAGCCCGGGAGCCTTGCTGTGCCTGATGTCCCTGATCGCCATGGGCTGCACCCTGGGAGTCATTGTGGCGGGAGGCCCCGCGGGGGTCTACGCCCTGGTGGGGATATCGGGATGCATGTCGCTGATGTTCCCCACCATTTTCGGCCTGTCGGTGCAGGGGCTGGGCCCCGACACCAAGATCGGTGGAGCCGGGCTGATCATGGCCATCCTGGGCGGAGCCGTGCTGACGGCCCTCCAGGGCCAGGTCTCCGACATGACCGGCAGCATCCGCATCGCCTATGCGGTGCCCCTGGCCTGCTTCCTGGTGACGGCCTGGTTTGGTGGAGTAGTCTGCCCGAGGGAGTTGCCGTCCACAAGACGATAAGCGGGAAAAGAGATATCCACGAAAGGGAAAGACGAACCACAAATGGACACGAATGAACACAAATAAACGGCTTGACGAGTTGATCGTTTTGCAAAATTCGCAGCGGGGGTGCAGTGCTGGGGACGTTGTTGAATTACTGGAATAACTTTGATCAGCTGCTGCTGAATTGCTTTGATTCAACAACGTCTCCTACGCGCTCTTTACGAGTTATTCCAGTAATTCAACAACGTCCCCTATTCACATTCCCGGCAACGATCCCGCTGCTGCATTTTGCAAACCCCTCAGCCGTTTTGGTTTTTCTTCGTGTGTCTTCGTGGATGACTCTTTCTAATGCTTGCCGGTCTGAGATGAAGTTCCCCTATGAACTGGAGTGTTGCGCGGCCCGAGTCCGTTTCCCCAGTCCCGTCAGGGCGGCGATCAGGCCGAAAGCCAGGAAACCGCAGGCCGCCACGCTCAGCGCCAGCCGGAAATCGCCGGTAAGATCGGCCAGCCTGCCGGTTCCCTTGAGAAGAGCGAAGCCGATCAACTCGCTGACCAGCATGCCACCGGCCACGATGGAGCCGAATTCGGCCATGGATTCCGAAGAGACTTCGCTGACCAGCACCGGGTACTCGGCGGCAAACATCATGCTGGCCAGGGTATAGAGGATCGGCACCGAGACCGCCGGCCCGAACCAGAGGGTGAGGATGACGATGCTTCCGCCCAGCGGTCCCGCCAGGCACAAGATGCCCCGGTGCCACTTCCCCTCGGGCCAGAAGGACAGCAGGGTCCGGGTGGCCACGTAGGCCACGCCGTGTCCGGCCACCGCCGCGGCCGGCGGTAGTGGAAGGTGCTTGAACTGGCTGGCCATGAACATGGGCAAAAAGGTGTAGAGGGTGGTGTCGGCGGCGGCGTGGAGAGACAGCATCAGCACGATGGCCAGGGAACGGAGATGAAGCAGTTGGCCGACGCGAATGCGGTGGGGTTTTTCCAGCTCGCCCCTGGACACTTTCAGCTTGGCCAGGCTCAGCAGCAGGCCTCCCAGCAGCAGCGCAGCCCCGCAAAAAACGAAGGGGGTCTGAAAAGCGGTGGCGAAAGCGGCATCCCCGCGCCCGTCCGACCACTTCAACAGCTCGTTGGCCAGCAGCGGAGTCAGGATGGACGGCGCCGCCGAGGCCACCAGCATGAGGGAGAAGATGCGCCGCTTGCGATCCGGGAAGAGCGAAATCAGGAATGCCGGGATGGCAATACCCGAGAGCCCCAGAAAGAAGCCCATGGCCGGCATGGACACCCGGAAGGCCGGCAGGGTTCCGCCCACCCCCAGGATCAGGAACGCGATTCCGGCGCCCACCGTGGCCAGTTCCGTCGCCCGCCGGACGCCCACGCGGGCCAGCAGCGGGCCAATGGTCAACAGGGCCGGAATGCGGCCCAGGCCACGGGTGCCGAAGAGCGTTCCGAACTGCTCGGCATTGATGGCGAAGTATTCCCTGATGCGGGTCCCGTAGACCAGCAGCATGGCCTGGCAGGAGGGGAGGGTCACCAGGCCGAGCACGAACAGGGCCAGGTTTCGCCGGCGGGAGGCCGTTTTGCCGGAGGCGTCAGGAGACGGGAGGCTGTCGCGTGTTGTCATTCTTGGCTTTCCAGGCAGGAAACGCTGGGGAAAGGGCTGATTCTCCAGGACTCGAAAGGCTGCGTCAACCGGTTAGCCGAGTCCCGGAAGGCGAAGGCTGATGCGGTGGGGCAGTGGGTCGGCGTGGGGATCGAAATTTTTGGATTAACATCGATGCACAGGATGCACAGGATGCACAGGATTACCAGGACGAGAATTTGTTGGAGGAGATGCTGACTCGCGCGATACGAGACGCGGGATGCCCGCTACTGGGGCAAGGCGGTGGATGACAATAATCCTGTATATCCCGTGCATCCATGTTAATAAAAAAAACAAGAAACATGGATAGACAGGATGAACAGGATAATCAGGACGAGAAGTTGTTGCAGGGGAAGCTGACTCCGCGATGATCCGGTACGGGACTTCGGATGCTCGGGATTGCAAGCTATCCGTATTCTGAAAAATCCTGTGCATCCTGTGCATCGATGTTAATAAAAAAAACAAAAACATGGATAGACAGGATGCACAGGATAACCAGGACAAGACGCTCCTGCACGGAAGCAAGCTTGCTCGAGAATCGCATGGGTCTTCGATGGGATGCATCGGTCTGCTTATCTATCCTTGTTTATTCGTGTTCATTCGTGTCCATTCGTGGTTCGTCTTTTTTAAGTGATGAGTCGTTTTGACTCGAATGATCCGCACGGCAGCGCGGAGACTCCACTAACCAATATCCACTCATCCACCCGCCGATACGGCGGCCGGGGCGGGAACCGGCTCCATTCCTGAGTGCCGGTTCGCGATCCGGGTATAATCCTCTCCGGCAGATTCAGTCAGATTTCCTTCATTGGAGGTTCGTCATGCGATACACACCATTCGTCACGGCCGTTGCGGCCCTTCTCTTGTTGACGGGTGGGACTCTTTCGGCGGCCGACCCTTCCATCGGCCAGGGGGTAATGGCCGGCGAGGTCACCGCCACCGGCGCGATTCTGCAATCCCGCTTGACGCGGGGCACGGCACTGGTGGATGGAGACCTCCCGGGCAGTTCCGGAGTGGCCCGTTTCGAGTTGTCGGCGGCAGAGGACTTTGCGGACCCCATGCCGACCGAGTGGATGACCGCTTCGGCCCGAAACGACTTCATCGTAAAGACCCGGGTCTCGGGATTGACGCCGGCGACCCGCTACCACTACCGGTTGCGCTACGGTCCGGATCAGGAAAATACCAGGCTCGGCCCCGCCGCTACCTTCAAGACCCTGGCCGGACGGGAAAGGAGCGCCGTGGTGAGCTTCGTGGTGGTAACGGGGATGAACTACGCCTTTTTCCAGGACGGAGCACCCAAGTTCGATCGTCCCAGGTACGAAGGCCACGACAAGCCCCTGGGCTATCCGGCCTTGGCCACCATCCTGCGCATGAAGCCCGACTTCTTTGTGGGGACCGGAGACAACGTCTACTACGATCACCCGGCCGATTCCCGCGCCCGGACCCGGGCCGAGCTACGGAAAAAATGGCACGAGCAGTTCGCGCAACCCCGGTTCATCCAGATGTTCCGGCAGGTGCCCACCTACTGGGAAAAGGATGACCACGACCATCGCTTCAACGACTCCGATCCCCACACTCCCGTGCAGGGCTACCACGCCTGGGTGGAAGACAAGGAGAATCCGGAACTGGCCCGACAGCCGTCCAACGCCCTGGGCATTGAGATCTTTCGAGAGCAGGTGCCGGTGGTGGACCCGGCGGACAAGGAGGCGGTGACCTACCGCACTCACCGGATCAGCCGGGAGCTGCAGATCTGGCTGGTGGAGGGCCGCGACTACCGCAGCCCCAACGGCATGGAGGACGGTCCGGCCAAGACCCTGTGGGGAAAGGAGCAGATCGCCTGGCTGAAGCGAACGCTGCTGGAATCGGACGCCCCCTTCAAGATCCTGATCGCCCCCACGGCCATGGTGGGCCCCGACGGAGCCACCAAGCGGGACAGCCACGCCAACATCGGTGGGTTTCAGCACGAGGCCGGGGAGTTCTTCGCCTGGCTGGACCGGAACGGAATTCTGAAGAGGAACTTCTATCTCATTTGCGGTGACCGCCACTGGCAGTATCACGCCGTCCACCCCAACGGCGTGGAAGAGTTCGCCTGCGGGGCCCTTTGCGATGCCAATGCCTTCGCGGCCATCTCACCCGGTGACCCGGGCTCGACCGATCCCGAGGGCAGGATCGTCCACAAGTACACTCAGCGGGGTCGGTCCGGCGGTTTCCTGCGGGTGCGGGTTCATCCGCCGGCCGGGGAGAGGCCGGCTCAGGCCGAGTTCGCCTTCTACGACGAGCTGGGGGCGCTACTCTACCGGACCCTGAAGACGGCCCGAGAGCAATAAGAGCAATCAGTCCATTTTCTTCTGGGATCCGGCGGGGTGGTAGTAGGGAGCCAGCAGCAGGTGGGACTTGACGGGGTCGGCCTCGGTGCGCTGCAGCAGGTCGGCCGAGAATTCACAGCCGGGCCAGTTCTCCATGTAGGAAGGCCCGTACTGGAACTCGAGCCAGTGCTGGCTGTCCCGGCGGGGCGGTCTCAGGGCATGGGAGACGTTGTCGGTAAAGACGACTGCCGAGCCGGCCGCCAGGGGCAGATCCTGCAGGGGCGCAACCTCCTCCAGCCGGCGGTCGGCATAGGGGTGGGGCAGGTGGCACTTGTGGCTTCCGGGAATGAGGCAAAAGGCTCCATCATCCGCCGTCGTGTCGCATAGCGCAATCAGGCAGGTCACCAGCAGGCAGCGGAACTCCCCCACCGGACCGCAACGGTATCGCGCGTATCGCCGTGGGTCGGCCTGCCCACCCTGAGTCAGGCGACTACGGCTCCTCATCTCTCGAATCCTTCCTCGGGAAGCAATCAAGCGAAACTGCTGTCCCCAGATGAGTCCCTGCAGGTAGCGCCGCACGGGCTCCAGGGCCATGGCGTCTTCCAGGATGCCCCCGGCTTCGATGATGTTGAGCAGCTCAAGCTCGAAACTCTCCGTCCGGCGGAGTCTCATCGCGGGGGCAGGGGCCTGAGCCAGGCGCTCAAGGGTTTGTCGCGCCAGCTCGACCTGGCGGGGTTTCAGCACGTCCGGCAGGAGGGCGTAGCCGGCCGTATCGAAGAAGTGCTGCTCCTCTCTCGAGAGCGTCTGGCGGCCGCTTCCGGTCTGAAGGTCGAAGACCTCTTCCTCGGTGGGGGGGCGCTGGGTTCGAGCGGCATCCATGTTTGACAAGCGCTTCTCCCGAAGGGCCGGCCTGAGGTGGCTGGGAGTTCAGGCCCGGGAGAAAGGTTCTCCGTTAGCGGCGCGGCCTACCCCGCCTGGGATCGGACGGCGGTGAGGCTGGCGGGCATGTTCTCAAAAGGCGCCGGTCCCCGGACCAGCTCCAGCCGGCGCGGATTGGCCCGGGACTCGAATCCGGGCGCCACCTCGGTCAACCGCCCCCAGGCGCATTGATAGGCGGGCGCGTAGGAATAGAACAGGGTCCGCCGCACTCTGTTGCCCCGGTTCTCCACGGCTCCGTGGGAAAGGTCCTCGGAAAAGAACACGGCGTCTCCCGCCTGGCAGGGCAGTGGCCGGACCAGCGGATGGGCCGGATCGGGGACCTGTCCCACCAGTGGATTGGGGAAGTGGCTCTTGTGGCTCCCCGGGATGACGGTAAAGCAGCCGTCCTCCACACCCACGTCGGTCAGGGCATAGGAGATCTTGATGCTGGCGCAGAGAAAGCCGTCCCGCTCGAAAGCGTACTCGCTGTAGGGCAACATCTCGGCATAGCCGTGGTGGAATACGAAACCTCCTCCGCCATGACGGGACATGAAGCTGGCCGCGTCCAGCCGAAAAGGTACGCCAATGGCCTCTTCCAGGTAGGGAAGGACGGTGGGCCAGTCGATCAGTTCCTCGAAGGGGCCGCCGAAGGGTAGGATGGTGCTGGAGTAGTCCGCCAAGCCCTGTTGCGGCGCCGGACCCACCTGGGCGTAGACATTGTCCTCCTGGTATTTCCGCGCCAGGTTTCGGGCCTCCACCTCCCGGTCGCTCAGGGCCTCCAGCCGGTCGATGCTGTTGTTCATGGCAGCCAGAACCGGCGGGGGCAGGACCTTCCTCAGCACCAGGTAGCCGTTGAGATCGAACAGGTATCGCTCTTCAGCAGTCACGACGCCCTCCAGTAGACAGAATTTTCACGCGGCCTCATGGTAGCAGATTGAGACCTGGGTCGTCTCCGAGATCGTGAAGCACCGAACCAACCGAGGCGAGACGGGCGGACTGTCATTCTATCGAGAGAGCAACGGCGCCGGAGTCGACCTCCTCATCGACCAACCGGCTCGCATCACCCTGGTCGAAGCCAAGTCCGGCGCAACTCCATCCTCGAGCTATTTCGACGGCGCCAATCGTGTTCGGCGACATCTCGGCAGGTTGCCCCGTCCCTGTGAGGTTGCGGTGGTCTACGGTGGCGATCAATTTCAGCAGCGGGCGGAGGGCCGGCTGATACCCTGGCGCAGGTTGCACGCGGCCGGTGTTCCGGACTCCGAGTTCGAATCCTCGAAGTAGTCGGTCGACCGGCGCTTGTCGAATATTTCAGCCTCCCGTGACCGCGGCAAACCTGAAGCCCGTTGTTTCGAGCGATATTACAGGCTAAGATTGGGTAACAATCCGCGTCATCGGGATGTCCTGGGCCGTCGTCGGTCCATGGAAGAGCGCTAGCAAGGAGGTTTCGGATGCCAGTCCGTACAAGGAAAAGATCCTGGCCCTTCGACCGGCTCACTCAACTCGCTCTGTTGCTGGCATTGTCCGCACAGTCGACGGCACTTGCAGCATCCGGGAACCAGTTCGTCCGTTTCACCTGGGAAGAGCACTCGGACAAGGGCAAGACCGAGTTCCGCCGCGTTGTTCTCGGCGACCAGGGTCCCGTCCGGATCCGGGTGAAGCAAAGGAAGCAGGATCCGGTCGAACTTGATTTCGATCTGAAACCGCACCTGAAGTCGAATCTGGTCCAGAATCTGTTTCGCCTCTTTACTCAGTCCCGCTCCTTCCAAAAGGAAGAAAAAAGGTCCCGACGACGGGCACGGAAAGCGAGAGAAGGGTCGACCATCCGAGTTGACTACGGCAACGAAAACACGGTCGGAAGCAGGTTGGTCGCCGTTAGCAAGAAAGACCCCGAACTCCAGAGTATTCATGCCTTTTTCAGCAACCTCTGCGAGCAGGAACTTGCCTTGCTGGAACTGGAAACAGCCCTTGAGCGGGATCGCTTGAAGTTGCGCGCAAGACTGAAGGAGTTGGATCGGAATCTGAGGTCTTCAAGAGTGCCGGCCCCGGACCGATTGATTCCCGTGTTGCAACGCATTTCCCAAGACCCGGCCGTGAAGAAAGTCGCAAGGACCCTGGCGTTTCAAATAGCCCAAGGGATTCGTTCCTCGATGGCCACGGTCGGCGAGAGCCAAGGGAATCAGGCAAAGCAGGCGGAGCAATCTCAGCAGCAGCCGAAAAGCCCTCCTGGGAAGATGGCCAATCGACCCCCCGAAGACGCAACGATTCGAAATTTGGTGGAACCGGTAGAAATGGACGTCGTTGTGACAGACCGGCAAGGCGACCACGTCACGGATCTTCGGAAAGAGGATTTCGAGGTTCTGCAGGACGGCAAACCCCAGAAGATTCAGAGCCTGTCCTACAAGTGGGTGCAACCGCCCTCGCTTGATCTTCCAGCGGAGGATCCGCCTTCGCACGCCTCCCCCGACCCTGCTGCTGCATCGGAATCGAGATCGAGTCCCGAGCTGCAGAGACGCCTCATTGCGGTGGTGGTCGACGAGTTGGGGATCGGCCCAAAGGATATGTCTCAAATCAGGACGGGGCTGAAGGAATTTGTCGACAAGCAGATTCAACCCAATGATCTGGTGGCTCTTGTTCGCTCCGGCGCGGGGGGCGACGGGATCTCTTTCACTTCGGACAAGGCACTTCTTCTAAAGGCGCTTGACAGAATCAAGTACAACCCCTCCAGTCGTCCGGGACTGAACCACAATACGCTGGTCGCGCAAGACGTGTTGAGCGGGTCCTCCCCGTTCAGGCAGGCGAACCTCACCCTGTACACCCTTGACACACTCCTGAACACCGTCGCCATGATGGAGAAATTGCCCTTTCGCAAATCTGTGGTCTTTATTTCAGGGGGGTTGCCGCTGACCTACTACAGCAAGATTGACAGAGACATACGCGGCACAATGCGTCGCCTGACCGATGCCTGCAACCGGGCCTCGGTGGTGATCTACTCCATTGAGGCAGAGAGGTTGAGAATGTTGCCGCAATACAATGCGGGTTCCGAATCGATTTTTCTTCAGAGGGGTGGAAGCGTAAGGACTCCGAACGACGGCAGGTACCATCTGGCCCGGGAAACGGGCGGCGTGTACTTTCAGTCCCGTAACTCCCCTAATATCGCAACCAATCGAATCCTGCAAGACATGCAGGGGTATTACCTCTTGGCCTATACGCCGGATTCACCAAACCCCCAGGCGCTCGACCGTCGAGTTGACAAGATCAAAGTCAAAGTGAAAAAACGAGGCCTACGAGTACGGGCCCGCTCGGCTGCTATCGGGAAATAGAGGAGTTGATTCCGTCGTAACTGCGGCCTGGCCCGTCAGTTGAACGGTCGGGCCATCGCCATCACTTCGAGCTAATCGGGGTCGGGCCGCCTCACGCAGAATTCGGGTGTGAGACCGTTGTAAACCTTGGTTTGAGCCACGGCGCTCCTGGTCATGGCCGCCATCATGTGGGTCGGCTTGATGGCTCCACTCTCAAAGCCCTGCTCATCGATGGCATGCACCCTGTCAATGAATTCCGTGTCGAATTTGCTCTCGGGGTCGAAATTGTGTCCGAAGTTTCGATCCACAAAGATGTCAATCACATTCCCGAAGCCGACAAAGAGGTCAAAGTGGAACGTCTTCAAGAGCAACGGCAAGATATCCTGTGACCGAATCCCCTCATTTCCTCCCTGTCTCGAGCAGTCCCAGTTCTCATATTCGGGTTCCCATCGCTTGAGCTGGTGGTTGTACTTGTAACGATTGGGCAGTTCCTTCCACAGCTCCTGAACGATCGTCAACGCTTCCGGCCATCGCATGTGGCCGTTTCTGCCGATCATGTCGTCGGTCACAAAGTATCCCTCGGGGTGAAGGACTTGGTGGATCGTGTCGAAGAGCGGTTCCAGGGCGACAAAGTGATGCAGAGAGTGGTTGACCATCACAAGGTGGTACTGCTCAACGGGCTCCCACGCGGCGATGTCGGTACAAACGAAGCGCATATGATCGAGCACCCCGTTTTCTTCAGCGAGGGCTTTTCCGCGCTTGAGCATGTGCTGGTTGACATCCAGGCATTCCAGGACGAAATTCGGTTCCCCGGACTTCAGCAGCATTTGGGCAAGCTCTGCTTCGAGATCACAATTGCCTGAGCCGATGCTGATAAATCGACAGTCCTCTCCTCTGAAACGGCGACAACATCGCATCAGGTACAGATGGAAGAACTCCGTGGGGTTGGCAAAGCCAAAGGGCAGAAACTTCGGAACCAGGTACTTGTTCGACCAGTAATGGAAGATGGCAGGCAGCTCGTGTACGTTCCGACAAGACTTGAATCTCTTGATTTCCTGACGCATCTTCCAGTATCGAACCAACCGATGCGCCGCATTGGTAATCTTGCCCGGAAAAGCGTGATCGATCATTGGCTTCACGGATTGGCTGAACTACGCCGGCGAGGCTGCACTTGCAGTGAAAGCGATCACCGGCCGGGTCCCCTGACCCATTTTACCCCTCCTCACTTCCCATAGGAGCCTATCCATCGACTCGGTGTCATAGTCAGGGTGGGCCATCAGGCCGGAATCGGCGGGAATGCCTCTTCCGCAACTCAGTTGTCAGTTGATTGCGGTCACTCTACGCCCAGCGGCACCCAGCGTAAGCAGGAGGGGCTGAGCAGATCCAGCACCTGACCGGTGGGAGTGAGTTTGCCGGTCAGCGGGTCGACGGCGAAAGCGACGACGTTGTTGCTTTCCCGGTTCAGCGCAATCAGCCACTTGCCGCTGGGGTCCAGGTTGAAGTTTCGGGGGTAGCTGCCCTGGGTGGGGGTGTGGGCGACGGTGGTGAGCCGGCCGCTGTCCGGGTCGATGGAGAACACGGCAATGGAATCGTGCCCGCGATTGGACCCATAGAGGAACTTCCCGGTAGGGTGGGCGACGATCTCCGCGGTATAGGTCTCGCCCGAGAAGGATGCCGGAATCGTAGGAACCCGCTGAAATTCTTCCAGGGTCCCGTCCCGCTCGTCCCACTTCAAAGCCATCACCATGTTGGCCGTCTCCTCGATGATGTAGCAGTATCGGCCCGAAGGGTGAAAGGCCAGGTGGCGGGGGCCGTTGTCCGGCCTGTCCGGAATCTCCGCGGTCCCGTGCGGCTGCAGGGACGCTTGTGCGGGATCGGCGCGGTAGAGGTGGACCTTGTGGATGCCGACGTCGGGTACGATCAGGAAGCGGTCGTCCGGCGAAAAGTTTGCCGAATGGGGATGCGGCGCCTCGGCGCCGTGGATTTGCTTGACGCTGACCACCTCTCCCAGCCGGCCGTCTGCGAGCACCGGATAGGAAGCCACCGTTCCGGTGACGTAGTTGGCCACGGCCAGCATGCGGCCTCCCGAGTCGAGACCGATGTGACAGGTGCCCCTGCCCTGTGCCGGCGCCTGGTTGAGCAGTCTGAGCTTGCCGGTTGCCGAATCGACGGCATAAGCGCTGACCGTTCCGTTTCGGCCGCCCACTTCATTGGTGGAGTAGAGGTAACGGTGGCTGGGGTGGACGGCCAGATAGGAGGGGTCCTCTGCTTCCAGCGCCAGGCGGATGGGGCCCATCCTGCCGCTGGAGGCGTCGAAACGGCTGACGTAAATGCCCTTGGAACCGTGCTCTCCGCGGGTAAAGGTGCCGAAATAGGCCAGGTAGTGTCGTGGGGTATCGGGGTGCATGGGGTCGGCCTGTTCGGGGTCCGAGTCGCCGCAACCGCTCGCAAGGGCAGCCAGAAAAAGGATACCGATAGGGACAGGGCGGCGCAAACTCATCCTCCTTCCACGGGGTTGCCGGGATCGGTGTCCGGGGACTGTGGGAGGTGGGTTTCAAAGAAACGCTGCCAGTTGCGGACCATGACGTTCTCGATGGCCTCGGAGGAATAGCCCCGCCGCTCCAACACGCCCGCGACTCTTTGGTAGTCGGCCACGGTGTCGATCTCCGCCGGAGCCCCTCCACTGCCGCCCTGGCCGTCGGTGTCCCCGCCAATGGCGGCGTGGCGGCTGTTGCCCGCCAGTTGACAGACGTGGTCGATGTGGTCGCAATAGTCCTCCAGCGTCACCGCCTCCTTGGCGTAGACGCTGCGCCGGGGAGGAATGGGACCGCCCCAGTCCAGCCCGGGCCGGTACAGCATCCAACTGTCCATGGAGGCCCCGATGACGCCGCCCCTTCGGATAACGGCGCGCAGTTGGTCATCCGGGAACTGCCGTTCTCCGGGAACGATGGACCGGCAATTCTGGTGGCTGGCCAGCACCGGTCCCCCGAACAGGTCCAGGGCCTCTCGAACCGAGGCGTCGGACGCGTGGGTGACGTCCAGGATCATTCCGGCCGATTCCATCTCCCGCAGCAGGGCCTTGGCGGGAGGAAACAGGGGGCCCGAGGTCCCGGTCCCGGTGCCGTGGCAGTAGGTGCTGAGGCCGTAGTGGGAGAGGCTGATGACCCGGATTCCGTCCCGCCACCACCGGGATACCTGGTTGGTTTCCAGAATGGGATCGGCCCCCTCCATGCCGAGGATGAATCCCACGGGCAGCTCGTCCCGCAACTCACTGTTTGACCAAAGTTGCAGATGGTCGGAGATATCCGAACCCGTCCTCAGAATCCTGGCCTCCCCGCGCGTCTCCAGCATCCGGTAGTAGGACAGTTGGGCCCGGGCCGCGGCGTAGGTCATCTCAGGGCCACGGTATCCCCATAGCGGGCTCCCCGACCGATAGTGGCGGGCCACCACCTTGACCAGGGCCGCGGCGATCCCGCCCCGCCTCATCTCCGGCAGCGAGGCCATGGTCTCGGAGTCGGGCCGGTTCTGCTCGGCGAAGCGGTCGGGAGCGGCGCCCCTGACCTCCGGTAGGGGAAGGGTCAGGTCGCGGTTCAGGTCCATGGCGCCGATGGCCATGGGGTAGTCCCCGTCGATGATCAGCATGGTCAGCCTCCCGTCGGGTCAAAATGGGTTCGGATTGCGAAGGATTTGCGGCGCCCGCTCATTCACCGGCAATCTGAGCGATCTCATCCATCCAGACCACTCGTTCGGCGGTGGAATCGAAGTTGGGCGCTTGCTGTCCCACTCCCGACCAGTACCCCTGGCTGGACTGCAGGCGGATCAGGTTGTCACCGATCCTGAGAGCCATGGCCCGATACTTTTGCTCTCCCGTGATGCGGAACAGCAGGGAAGCGGCCCAGCCCACCTTGCCGGCACGGATAAGGCGGAAGAGCTCGTCGCCGGCCCCTTCGGCGAAGCGCATGTATTCGACGGCCAGGTCCAGCCACTCTTTCTCCCGCGTGGACTGGAAAAGTCGGCAGAGGAAGCCGGCCGCGATTCCCGGGTTGAAGAAGGCCTGGTCGGTGCGGGAATCGGCCACCACGACGTGCCTAAGAGCCTCATCCGGATCGAACGCGGTATGCAGACCGTTCCGTCTGCTGTAGACGGTGTAAAGCTGCTTTGGAAAATCCGGCTGGGCCTCCATCAGGTTCGTCAACCAACCCGCGGCCCGGAAGGCTTCCTCGGTCCTGCCCATGGACAGACAGGCCAGTCCGCACAGGCTGACAACCATCAGATCCTGCCTGGTTTCCGGATCCCGCTCGGTGGGGTCCGAAAAAAAGCCCCCGGTTTCCGTGTCCTGAAATCCCAACAGGAAACGGATTCCCCGTGTCGCGAGGTCGAGCTGTCCCAGCCGCTGTGCCCCCAGGATGACCCAGGCATTGAAATAGGCGCAGGAGTAGCCGGAGGCGCCTTCCCTCTTGGGACCAAAATCGCCTTGGCGAGTCATTCCCCGGGTGCGAATCCACTGGCAGAGGCGGTTGGCGGCGTCGTTGTGGCCGCAGACCTGAAAGGCGGTGAGAGCCTTGTAGTAGTCGTCCAGAGCCGGCCGGCTCCGGGGGAATTCTCCCCGGATGCCCTGATGGCGCAAGAGAAAGGCGCATCCGCGGTCTCTGGCCTGCTTGAATCGGGGAGCGGTGTCCATGGCTCGGTCCTCAACCCGCATTTCTCACCAGGGGGCATGCCCAGCATCGTCTGTTTTATTGCCATCCCCCACAAGGACCCATAACGGTTTGAAAATACGCAGTCTCTACCAATACCAGGTGCGTCCCGGTGAGAAATGCGGGTTACGAGTCTGGCCGACAGGGTATTCCGTCTTCCAAAGAGTATCAATGGATTTCGGGTATTTCAGGGCCCGCGGGCGCCGAAATTGACAATGGGTTTTCCCGCTGGCTAGAATCGGCTCACCGATCGGGTCGCTCCTGCCCATCTTCCAAGCTTGAGGAATCATCGTGGCCCTTTCCAGCAAACCCGCCGGTTCCTTTAGCCGGGGGTGGATGGTCACCGTCCTGCTGGTCCTGCTTCAGCCCCTCCCCTGTCCGGCCGAGGCCGATACTTCCGGACCACCTGAAATCCTTTCCCTGTTTCCCCTGGGAGGTCGGCAGGGAGAAGCGTTTCAAGGCACCCTCAGGGGACGTGGACTGGAGGGAGCCCGCCAGCTCTGGTTCGACTCCGGCGGTGTCAGGGCCACGGTGCTCGGCCTCCGGAATGAGGAGGCCCCCAAGCCGGAAGAGACGCCCCGGTCGGACGCCGGTGCCAAGCCGGTCCAGTTGCTCAGCCTGCGGTTCCAGGTGGATCCGACTGCCCAACCGGGTCCCCGCAGCCTGAGAGCCATCACGCCTGGCGGCCTTTCCCATCCTCTGACCTTTCACGTGCACGCCGAGCCCGGCCACCTGGAGAGCCGTCCCTCCCACGACCTGGCCTCCGAGGCCGAGCCTTTGCCGGAGTGGCCGCTGGCGGTTCACGGGACCATCGGGCGGCCTGCCGAGGTGGACTACTACGCCTTCAGCGTCTCCGAAGGGGAACGGCTACGTTTCGAGGTGCGCTCGCTGGCCCTCTCGGATATGGCCATTTCGCTCTATGAGCCCGCGGGGAGCTGGTTCAGCCCCCACCGCGCCCGCCGGCTGGCATTCAGCGACGAACCGGTGGCCTATCCCGAACTGAGCACCGAGCCCGTGCTGAGGTATCGATTCGGAAAGTCCGGCCGGTACCTGGTTCGGGTCAGCGGCTTTCTGGGCGAGGGCGGTCCGGATCATCCTTACCTTCTGCGGATTGCCAGGGATGCGGAAAGAGACAAGGAAGAGGCATCGGTTTCGGCCTCCGGCGGCTCGGACTGGGAACCCTGGCGGGAACGAAGCTGGACTCGGAAGCTTGGGACCGATCGCATGGAGGCGCTGCGGGCGCGAACGGCGTTGCCGCCGGCCACCCCCATGAAGCAGTCCGCCGAAGAGCAGGCCGGAACGCAGGGTCCGCCAGCCCCGGAGGCCATTCCGGTGATTGAGCTGGATGGAGCCCCGGACGAGGCCTCGGAAGCAATGGAGGTCACCCTGCCGGCGCTGCTGGCGGGAACCATCGAGCATCCGGGGGATATCGATCGGGTGCGGTTTGCCGCCAAGGTGGGCGACCGCGTCGCCCTGGAGATCGAGACGCCCCGTGCGACCGTGCCGATCTTCAACCCATACCTGAAGATGGTGGATGCCGAGGGGGCCGAAGTCCTGACCAACGTGCACTCCATATTGAATGCCAACACCGAGATCGAGAAGCAGATCCGCCCCAAGGTCATTCACTCCTTCCCCCGGGCCGGGGAATTCACGCTGGAGATCCGCGACATCACGGCGGCCTTCGGCGGGCCCTCCATGGCCTACCGAGTGCTGATTCGTCCCCAGGTGCCTCACATGGGACAGATCCACCTGGAGGAGGACCATTTGAACCTGGTCGCCGGCAGGGCCACGCCCGTCAGCCTGGTTACCGACCAGGAGGAGCACTTCGAGGGTAGCATCGCCCTGAGCCTGGAGGGGCTGCCTCCGGGCGTGACGGCGGTGGCGGCCACCCGGGCGGAGCCCGATGCTCCTCCGGCGGTCAACGAAGGCCGCAAGGAGCGTTACGTTTCCCGGAGCCGCAAAGCATCCCTGGTGTTGGTTGCAGCCGCCGACGCTCCGCCTACGCCGGTCCCGGTCGTGGTGAAAGTGATGGCCCAACCGGTAGTGGAGGGCCGCATGGGCCGGATGACTCCGGTGAAGGATCTGCTGTTGATGGTGGTGGCTCCGGCCGCAATCTCCACTCGAACAGCCTTGAACCCGGTTGAAAAGACCGTTGCGGAAAGAGATAATAGACGCGTGTCCCCTGATTGATCGAGAACCGATGAGCAAGCTTGTTTCCCGGCTTCCCCAGATCCCAATGCTTCCAACCCTGGTGGCCGGGTTTCTGCTGATCCCCGCGCTGCAGTCGACTGCCGGCCCTGAGCCCTCTTCTTCGGACCTGCTCTCCCTGCGCCTTGCGCCCGACAAGACCACCTTGCGGTGGAAGGATGCCTCCCAGCAGTTCTCGGTCGTGGCCACCTTTGCCGGGGGGCGCGAAACGGACGTGACGTCCCGGGCCGAGTTCTCCCTGGCCGATCCTGCGGTGGCCCGACTCGGGTCCGCCGGTCGGGTGGTGGCGGCAGGGGACGGGCAGACCTGGCTGAAGGTGACGTTCGCCTCCTTGAAGGCCCAGGCCAGCGTGGTGGTGGTCGATTCGGCCCGCCCGCCTCCATTCACCTACGAAAAGGAGATCGGGGCCATCCTCACCCGGCGGGGCTGCAACGACGTTGCCTGCCACGCCGGGGTCAAGGGCCAGGGCGGCTTCAGGCTTTCCATCAACGCCGCTCACCCCCGTCAGGACTACGATTGGATCGTCGAGGGCGGCGTCTTCCAGGTATTGACCGACGAGCGCGGAGAGCCCATCGTTCCTCGTGTTGACACAGAGGCGCCCGAAAGCAGCCTGCTGCTGAGGAAGCCGTCGCTGGAGGTTGCCCACGGTGGCGGACTGCGCTTGGAGAAGGGGTCGGCAGACTACCAGGCGATCGCGAACTGGATCGGCCGGGGAGCGCCTTACCATGAGGGAAACGGGGGAGACCTGCCCAAGGTGGAAGGCCTGGAGGTGTTTCCCCGGGAAGGGTTGCTGCAGGAGGGCGGGAGCCGGCAGTTGATCGTGACGGCCCTTCTCTCTGACGGCACTCGGGAAGACTATACCCACCGGGTACGCTTCGAATCCAAGCAGCAGGAGGTGGCCGAACTGGACCGGCAGGGCCTGGTTCGGGCTCTCAATCCCGGTGAGTCCAACATCCTGGTTCGCGGCGCCGGTTACGAGGTCCAGTCCAGGATCGGCGTGGTGGCCGAGTGGATTCACGACTATCCGGAACTGCCCCGCGCCAACTTCATCGACGACGAGGTCTTCGCCAAGCTCAGAAAGTTCAACATCCTTCCCTCCCGGCGTTCCGGCGACGCCGAGTTCCTCCGCCGGGTCTGCCTGGACCTCACCGGACGCATGCCTCCCGCCGGCCGCGTGCGGGAGTTTCTGGCCGATCCCGATCCCCAAAAGAGAGAGAAGCTGATCGAGGTGCTGCTCGACTCTCCCGAGTTCGTGGACTACTGGACCTTCAGGTTGGCCGATCTGTTCCGGGTGGCCGTCTTTCCGGTGGGAATCAATCCCAAGTGGAGCCAGTCCTATTGGGAATGGATTCGGGACGCCGTGGCCCGCAACCGGCCCTACGACCGGGTGGCCGAGGAGCGGATCTCCGCTCAAGGGTACAGTCCCGCCTCCAGGCATTATCTCCCCTACCTGGTCCTGCCTCCTCCCGAGAACATGATGGGCGAGGAGATTCGGGTCTTCATGGGACGGCGCCTGGATTGCGCCCAGTGCCACGACCACCCCTACGAGCGCTGGACCCAGGACCAGTTCTGGGGCATGGCGGCCTTCTTCGGGTCGATGTTCCGGCTCGGCGCCAATCCGGAATCGGTGGTCTTCGACAGCCCCGACGGCCGGGAGGTGGCCGCCGACGTCCCCAGTCCCACCGAGCTGCGTGTTCTCCACCCCCGCACCGGCCAGGAGGTGGCCCCCACCCTGCTCAACGGCACCCGGGTGGCTTTCGACGGGCCCGGCTTCCCGCGGGGGGAGATGGCCAAGTGGATCACCTCCCATCCCTATTTCGCCGAGGCCTCCGTCAACCGGTTCTGGAGCTACTTCTTCGGCCGAGGGATCGTGGATCCGGTGGACGACTTCCGCAGCAACAACCCGCCCACCCATCCGGAGTTGCTGCGGCGATTGGCCGAAGACTTCGCCCGCAACGGCTACGACCTGAGACACCTGTTCCGCCGGATCGCCCGTTCCCGGACCTACCAGTTGTCGAGCGCCGTCAACCGCACCAACCGTGCCGACCGGCTCAACTACTCCCGCGCCCTGAGCCGTCCCCTGGACGCGGAGATCCTGCTGGATGCCATTTGCGACGTGACCGGGGTCCCCGAGACCTACGGCAACTGGCTCCACAAGAAGAAGGGAAGAGGCGGCGCCCCCAGGGGGACGCGGGCCGTTCAGCTCAAGGAAACCGACATCTACCAGTCCACCTTCCTCGACACCTTCGGGCGCCCCAACCGGTTTTCCATACCCGAGCGGGACGGCAAGTCCAACCTGACCCGGGCCCTGCACTTGCTGGTGGGATCGACCTACAACGAAAAGCTCTGGGCCGAGGGGGCCCGGGTCTATGAATTGTTCAAGGGGGGAGCCTCGGACGCGGAGATCGTCGAAGAATTGTACCTGGCAGCCTTCTCGAGGTTCCCGACGCCGTCGGAGGTCGAGGAGCTGGAGCGGTTGATCGCGCAAACCCCCAGCCGGGAGCAGGCCCTGAGGGACCTGCAGTGGGCGCTGATCACTTCACGAGAGTTTGCGGAAAATCACTGACGGATCGAGGTATAATGACCAGGCGGCAGCGGCAAGCCGTCAGACGTGGGCAAGCTCTCCGGATTGGAGAGGGAAAAACCGGGAGATCTTCCCGTGAGGACAGATCAGTGCTGAAACGGGTCGGTTGTCAGGTAGGGACCAAAGAACAGTGGAACCGGCGGGAGTTTATCGGTGTCGGGTCGCTGGGGTTTCTGGGCATTCACCTGAGCCAGGCGTTGCGGCTGGAAGCGGCCCTGTCAGATACCGCCCGCTCCAGCCCGGGGAAAGCCAAGGCCTGCATTCTGGTCTGGCTGGACGGCGGTCCCAGCCAAGTGGACACCTGGGATCCCAAGCCCAACAGTTCCTTCCGTCCCATTCCCACCAACGTGGCCGGCATTCAGATTTCGGAGCTGCTTCCCAAGCTGGCCAAGCGGATGGACAAGCTGGCCGTCATCCGCTCCATCAAGTCCTTCGGCAACGACCATCCCCAGGCGGTGCACTACTCCGCCACCGGACACCTGCACAACCCCGCCATGCAGTTCCCGGCCCTGGGGTCGATCGTGGCCAAGGAGCTGGGGCCGCGTAACAACATGCCGCCCTACGTGATTGCGCCTCGCTGGGAGAAGAGCACCCAGTACCAGGACTACTTCAAGTCGGCCTTCCTGGGTCCGGACTATGCGCCCATGACCATTCCGGATCCCTCCAAGGAAGACTACCAGGTCCCCAACCTGAGTCTGCCCAAGTCGCTCATGCCGGCGGTGGTGGACAACCGCCGATCCTTTCTCCAGGCCGTGGACCGGCACTACCGCCATCGGGTGGAGAGCCTGGAGCATTCCCGCATGGATGCCTTCCTGGAGAAGGCCTGGGACATGATCCTGACTCCGAGCGTGGGAGCCGCCTTCGATCTCTCCAAGGAATCGACCAGGACCCGGGAGGCCTACGGACTGGATTCGGTGGGCCAGAGCCTGTTGCTGGCCCGGCGCCTGGTGGAGGCCGGGACCCGCTTCGTGACCGCGGCCGGCTATCACGGCAACTCCTGGGACACCCACAAGGGCAACGACAAGGGCCACCGCGACCGCCTGACCCCGCCCCTGGACCGGGCGCTCTCGGCCCTACTGGACGACCTCAACCAGCGCGGGCTCTACGAGTCCACCCTGGTGGTGGCCATGGGCGAGTTCGGCCGCACCCCCCATATCAATCCCGATCTGGGCCGGGATCACTGGCCGGGATGCTGGTCGTTGGTGCTGGGGGGCGGGGGCTTGCAGACGGGTCAGGTGGTCGGCAAAAGCGACGAGCAGGGAGCCGTGATCGTGGAGCGCCCCATCAGCATCGGGGACCTGTTCGCCACCGTCTACAAGGCCATGGGGATCGACTGGCACAAGGAGTACATGACTCCCGTCGGACGTCCCATCAAGATCGCCAATTCCTTCGACGACCTCACCGGCCAACCCATCTCCGAACTGGTTTAAACACAACGACATAACTAATGTCGCATACATGATATATACTAGTCGGCGTTCAAGGGCAATGGATGCCAAGGGGTGGCCGACATGAAGAAGCTGGAAATCGCCGACGCCGATGTGATGCGCATTGCAATTCAACAGG
>JAJECY010000275.1 GCA_022821775.1 Acidobacteriota bacterium | reverse complement strand
GGAAGCTCTACCGGGCTCTGAAGATTCTGGAAGGACAACAACTGCCACAGGCTCAGTTTGATGGAAGGTCTGTGGTCAACCTTTCCTCCAATAACTACCTGGGCCTGAACACGCATCCCCGCCTGGTTGAAGCCACGGCTCGCGCCCTGCAGCAGTTCGGCGTGGGGTCGGGCGCGGTGCGAACCATCGCCGGGACCATGGGGATCCACATGGAGCTGGAAGAAAAGATTGCCCGGTTCAAGCAGGTGGAGGCCAGCGTGGTCTTTCAGTCGGGATTTACCGCCAACGCCGGCACGGTGTCGTCGATACTGGGCAAGGGAGACATGATCATCTCCGACGAGCTCAACCATGCCAGCATCATCGATGGCTGCCGGCTGTCGCGTGCCCGGATCCGGGTCTATCCCCACAAGGATACCCGGGCGCTGGAAGACATCCTTGCCGAGGTTCAGTCGCTCCCCGGCAGGAAACTGGTGGTCACCGACGGCGTATTCTCCATGGATGGAGATGTGGCGCCGCTCCCCCGGATCGTGGAACTGGCGGAAAAATACGGCGCCATGATGATGGTGGACGATGCGCACGCCAGCGGGGTCATGGGCAAATGCGGGCGCGGCACGGTGGACCACTTCGGTTTGCACGGCCGGGTGGATATTCAGGTGGGCACACTCTCCAAGGCCGTGGGGTCTCTGGGCGGGTACGTATGCGGGAGTCGCGCACTGATCGAGTACCTCTACCATCGCGCCCGGCCTTTTCTCTTTTCCACCTCTCATCCTCCGGCGGTGGCGGCCTCCTGTCTGGCGGCCTTCGAGGTCCTGGAAGAGGAGCCTGCCCTCATCGAGAATTTGTGGGAGAACACCCGGTTCTTCAAGGCAGGCCTGGCTCGCCTCGGTTTCGACACCGGCGCCAGTGAAACCCCCATCACTCCCATTATCGTCGGTCAGGGAGAGCTGGCCATGAAGTTTTCCGACCAGCTCTTCGAGGAGGGGGTGTTCGCTCAGGGAATCGGCTATCCCACCGTGCCGGAGGAGAAGTCCCGTATCCGCACCATTGTGACCGCCACCCATACCCGGGACCAGTTGGAATTCGCCCTGGACGTTCTCGCCAGGGTCGGTCGCCGGCTGGGGATCATCTCCGGGTAGCAGCGCCCCCACGCCAGAGGACGGGGCGGATCATTCGAGGGTGAAACAGGAGGGCCTAAATAAAGACGAACCACGAATGAACACGAATAGACACGAATAGGAATGGATCTCTTTCCGTTTTTCTTCGTGGCCTATCGGCAACAAGGACCCTGTCCCGTTGATCCGGTTATCTACCCATTGAACATGGATACACAGGATGCACAGGATCAACAGGACGAGACGCTGTGGGACGCTGAACGGCTGCGTTTCCCCTCACCCGAACCCAAGGGGTGTTCCCTCTGAGTGGGCCAAGAACATTGTCTTTCTTGGTGGCCCTTCGTCTTTCTTCGTGTGCCTTCGTGGATAGCTCTTTTTATCCCGTCGCATGCAGCACGAAACCGGTATTTTTCAGGCAAGCCGCGCCCAGGTTGCCTCCCTGCCCTCCGCCGATCGCGGACAGGTCGGCATCCGTGAAGAAAGGAACGCCATGAAAGAGTTCAATCCCCCGCAGCGCATCCTGATGGGCCCCGGTCCCAGTGACGTGGACTCCCGTGTGCTCAGGGCGCTTTCGGCCCCGCTGGTGGGGCATTTGGACCCCGCCTTCCTGGAGGTCATGGATGAGATTCAGCAGTTGCTTCGCACCATTTTCGAGACTCGAAATCGCTTGACGATTCCCATTTCCGCCACCGGAAGCGCGGGGATGGAGGCCGCCTTCGTGAACCTGGTTGAGCCGGGCGACTCGGTGGTGGTGTGTGTGAACGGAGTCTTCGGCGAGCGGATGAGCGATATCGTCACCCGCTGCGGCGGAACGCTGACTCGGGTGGAAGCCGAGTGGGGCCGCGGTTTCGACATGGAGGAAGTCCGGCAAGTCTTGCGTCGAACCCGTCCCGCGATCCTGGCGGCTGTCCAGGCGGAAACCTCCACTGGAGTATTGACCCCGCCGGCCAGGCTGAGAGAGGTGTTGACCGAATTCCCGGAAACGCTGCTGCTGCTGGACTGCGTCACCTCGCTGGGCGGTCATCCCGTGGAAATCGATCGACATGGGGTCGATTTCGCCTACAGTGGGACCCAGAAGTGCTTGAGCTGTCCCCCGGGACTGTCCCCTATCACGGTCTCGGACCGGGGCGTGGAGAGGATTCGCCGGAGAAAAAACAAGGTGCAAAGCTGGTATCTCGACCTGACCATGGTTGAGAAGTACTGGGGTGATGACCGCACCTACCACCACACGGCTCCAATTTCCATGAACTATGCGCTCCGGGAGTCCCTGCGCCTGGTCGATGAGGAAGGGCTCCGGAACCGTTTTGATCGCCACCGCTTGAATCATCGAGCGCTGGTGGCCGGCGTGGAAGCCATGGGGCTGGAGATGCTGGTCCAGCCGGAAGACCGTCTATGGGTCTTGAATACGGTGCGGGTTCCCGATGGGATTTCGGATGCAGCCGTGCGTTCACGGCTGCTGAGGGATTTCGGCATCGAGATCGGCGGAGGGTTGGGGCCGCTGAAAGACAGGATCTGGCGGGTGGGGTTGATGGGTACCTCTTCCCATGAGAACAACGTGCTGATGTTGCTGAATGCCCTGGAACGCATTCTCAGGCAGGATGGGTTCCAACTGGCCCCGGGCAGCGGCGTGGAGGCGGCTTCGGCGGTCTTCGACCGGAATGAGTCAACGGAACGTTCAGGTTAACCCCTACGACAAGTGGTGAGTGATCAGTGGTCGGTGGTCAGTCCCAGGGATGCCAGCAAGTGCCTGATGACTTGCTTACACTTTTTGAACGGCTGCGCCGAGACCGACAAGCTCCTCAACGCATGGATCTAAAAACTATCCACTAATCACTATCCACTATCCACTATTCACCTGGTCGCGCCGCCGTTCCATAGGACGGCGACGCCGATACAGAGTGAAAAAGGAGTGTTTCAGGCAGTCAGTCGCCTGCCGGGCCCCGGAGGGTCAGTCTTCCGAAAACACCTGGGTCCAGTGGGGGCCGCCGGCCCGCCTCTCCCACCTCCCAGGCGACCAGGTAGACCAGTTTCAGGATTTTTTCCAGCTTGCTGAAGTTGATCTTTTCGGCGGTATCCGTGGCCCGATGATAGTCGGCGTGGAAGCCGGTGAACAGAAACAGGGCGGGAATGCCCTGCATCAAAAAAGGCCATTGATCGCTGCGGCGTATCAACTCCATGGCTTTGGATTCCAAGGGAAATCTCAGGTCAAGTCCGGTCGTGGCGTTGCTGCGCTCGATGAATTCCCGCACCATGGGCGAGATCGACGCTCCCAGGACGTTCAGTGAGTTTCGGTTGTCCTCTTCACGTTGACGGGGGAGGTCGCCGATGAGATTGGCCGCGTGTTGGGCGTTCCGGCCGATCATGTCCATCTGGAACATGGCCACCGTCTGTTGGAGCGGCACAGGAGGCTGTGCCACGTAACGTCGAGAGCCCAGCAATCCGATTTCTTCCGCGCCCCATGCCGCCAGCAGAATGCTTCTCCTGGGTTTGGCCGGGTTGGCTCGAAAGGCGTCCGAGAGCTCAAGCAACGCCGTGGTCCCGGAAGCGTTGTCGTCGGCCCCCAAGAAGATCCTGCCCTCTTCATCCACACCCATATGGTCGTGATGGGCTCCCAGGATGACGAACTCGTCCTTGAGGACAGGGTCCGATCCCGGAATATGCCCCACCACGTTGTACCCCTGAAGCTGTCGCCTCCGGCAGGCCACTTGCATTCGCATCTGCCCCTGGAGAGAAAAGCTCTGCGGGCGGCCTGTCTCGTCGATCCGGTCC
>JAJECY010000215.1 GCA_022821775.1 Acidobacteriota bacterium | reverse complement strand
ATCTTCATGGGGGAACCGGCCGTCGGGGGCCGCTACTCGGCGCTATCGAATTTCGGCAAAGTGCCGGCGGCCTTGATGGGACTGGATGTGGCCGGGCTGATACACCGGGCCCGCTCCATGGTTCAAGCCTGCAAGCCCCAGGCTCCCGCCGACCGCAATCCCGGGGTGGTCCTGGGAGTCATTCTGGGCACCCTGGCCAAGGCGGGCAGGGACAAGCTCACACTGATAACCTCCCCGGAGATCTCGGGCATGGGCGCCTGGCTGGAGCAGTTGCTGGCAGAGTCGACCGGCAAGGATGGAAAGGGCCTCGTTCCCGTCGAAGGCGAGTCGGTGGGGCCTTCCGGGGTCTACGGAGAGGACCGGCTCTTCCTTCACCTTCGGTTGGACTCCAGCCGGAACCGAAAACAGGAGCAGGCCGTCAGCGATCTGAAGCGGAGCGGGCACCCCGTCGTTCAGATCTCCATGACCGACCGCTACGACCTCGGCCGGGAGGTCTTTCGATGGGAGATGGCAACGGCCGTTGCCGGATCGCTCCTGGAGATCAACCCCTTCGACCAGCCCGATGTGGAGGCCAGCAAGACGGCCACCAAGGACTTGACCCGGCGCTACGAGCGGGAGGGCTCATTCCCGCGGGAGACCGCCTTTTTCAGCCAGGGCGCGATTTCCCTGTTCGCCGACGAGGAGAACCGCAGACTGCTGTCCAAGGCCGTGGGGGCAGACCGCACCGCGGCATCCATTCTCCAGGCGCACCTGGAGCGGCTCTCCCCCGGAGACTACTTCGCGATCCTGGCCTATTTCGAGATGAGCCCCCTTCACCAGAGACTGCTTCAAAGGTTGAGGCTCCAGGTTCGGGAGCGGTTTGGAGCAGCCACCTGCCTGGGCTTCGGTCCGCGCTTTCTGCACTCGACCGGTCAAGCCTACAAGGGCGGCCCCGACAGCGGAGTCTTTCTGCAGGTCACCCGAGAGGACCCGCGGGATTTGCCGGTGCCGGGCCGCAAATACACCTTTGGAGCCGTAAAGGCCGCCCAGGCCAGGGGGGATTTTCAGGTGCTCAACCAACGAGGCCGCAGAGCCTTGAGGATCCACTTGAGCGCCCCGGTGGAGGAAGGCTTGAGACAGCTCAACCGGACCCTGGACATGGGGTTGGCCTCCGCCTGAAACAACAGTGAAGAGTGGAGAGTTATTGGATCGACAGGTCGAGCATCGTACCTGGAATACCCTGTTTCATCCGGTATGATCCGTCCCATCGTCGGAGACGGGGGCCAGGCTGACAGGGCGCCTGTTTCTTACCGGGCGGGGCATGGCGGCGGATCTCGGGTCCCGTCAATGAGGTTGACCGGCTGCGATGGGTTGATTTCCCCGCTACTGCAGGGCAAGCTATTCATAGAGGATCGTTGCCATGTCCGCCAAGCCGCTGCCATTGGCCGTCGTCCTGCAGGGAACAGCGTTGCTGCTGCTCCTTGCGATTTTCGGCGGTGTCGATCGAGTCGGCGCGCAGACCTACGCCCGGGTGCCTGCCAGGGACTCGGAACTGTGCACGGTCTGCGGGGCAAAACTGACTCCCGAAGATGTGGCCTTGATCGTGCGCGGCCGGCGGACTCCACTCCGCCAGGCACACGTGGAGACGTTTCTGAACAACCTGGAACGGAACTTCTCCAGCAGGCAACCCAAGAGCGCCCTGTTTCAGGAGGACTTGTCCGCACCGCCGGGCACGGCCCAGGGGGGAATCAGTCAGGGTTGGTTTCTCTTCGGTCTGCTGGTTCTGTCCTCCCTGATATTTGGAGGCCTGAGCGGCTACCGCGCCCTGTCGATGGGCCTGCCCCCGCTGACGCCCTTCTTTGTCGGCTTTTTTCTGAACCTGCCGGGTTTTCTCTACGTCATCTCCCGTCCGGCTGGTCAGGGTCACCTGAAGGTGCCCAAGGGCCTGGTCAAGGTTCCGGAAACCGTGGCTCCCGCCCCCTGTCCCGCTTGCGGGGAAGTCAATCACCCCACCGCCCGGCTGTGCCCGGGGTGCGGGAATGAACTGCACCCCTCGCAACAGTCCGAGGTGACGCGAGCCTGAGCGGACGTAAGAACGAGTCTTGAGGAAGCTTACTCCGATGGCACTGATCCCTTTCGCCAACAAAATCAAGCAGGACCTGGTCTCGGTGCTGCATTCGGGAAGCGGACCCAATGAACGCCCCCTGCTGGGCAAGCACAACCAGAGCAACATCCCGGGCTTCTTCATCATCGGCGATCTGGCCGGCGCCCCCGTCATCAAATCCGCCATGGCCCAGGGCTACGAGGTGGTGGAGCACATCGCTTCCCTGCCGGGCGCAGTCGGAGGAGACGATCCCGAGCTGCTGGACCTGCTGATCGTGGGCGCGGGGGCCGCCGGGCTGAACGCGGCCCTGGAAGCGGACGAGCGAGGCTTGCGTTACCTCCTGCTGGAAAAGGAACAGATCGCCAACACCATCGAGAACTTCCCCGAGGGCAAATGGGTCTACGCAGAACCCGACAGCCACCCCCCCAAGGGCAAGCTCTGGCTTGACGGGGCCACCAAGGAAGACCTGGTGCGCCGCTGGCACCAGATCATCGCCGACCACCAGCTACGGCTGCACACCCGTGAACCGGTGACCGGCTGCCGGAAGAAGGCCGGCGTCTTCGAGGTGTCGACCCCCAAGACAACCTATCGGGCCAAGCGGGTGGTGCTGGCCACCGGCCAGCGGGGCAATCCGCGCAAGCTCGAGGTCCCCGGGGAGGATCGCGAGCCCGTCTATCACCGGCTCTATTCGCCCAGAAAATACAAAAGCGAAAACCTTCTGGTGGTGGGAGGCGGCAACAGCGCCGTCGAGGCGGCGCTTACCCTAAGCCGGCGGAACCGGGTGTTGCTTTCCTATCGGGGCGATGCCTTCAGCCGCATCTTCAAGGACAATGAACGGCAGCTCACCCAGGCTGTCCGGGAAAAGCGGGTGGAGCTCCTGCTCAACTCCAACGTCACCGAGTTCGGGGAGGGAGAGGCCAGCCTCACCATTCAGGAGAACGGTTCCCGGCAGGAACGGAAGATTCCCTATGACCACGCCTTCGTCCTGATCGGGGCGGACGTGCCGCGAAAGTTCCTGAAATCGCTGGGGCTGAGGATGGAAAACGAATGGGAGGGGAGCCTGCTCCGGGCGGCGGGCTTGACGCTGCTGGGAATGGCCGGGGCCTGGATATTCGGCGCCCACCAGGGCGGACAGGCTCGCCTGGCCGATTTCGACCTGTCGCTGATCCCCGCCTGGGGAGGAATCCTGGCCTGGGTTCTGAGCCTGGGCCTGTTGATCAAGCACGGCATCCAGCGGGACCGCTTCGCCTGGCTCGGACTCTCCTTCTTTGTCTGGTACACGGTTTACGGAGCCAAGCTGGGCGCCGGCGAGGAGTTCTGGCCTTACAAGGACTGGGGATATCGCTTCCTCTCGCTGGCCGATCGACCCTGGGCCTTCTGGTACACCGTCCTATACACCCTTCTGATGACCGCCTTCGGGCTGGAAGCCGTGAAACGCTGGGGACTCGACCGCAAGGACAAGTTTCAGATCTGGCGTTATGTATCTCTCCTGAGCTTCCAGTGGATCTTCTTCTTCCTCGTCCCCGAGTTCCTGTTTCAATCGGCGGTGAAACACCAGTGGGTCGGAGCGCAATTGGCTGCCGATCCGACCTTCGCCGACCAGGCCTGGCGCAGCTACGGCATCGTCTACGCCTGGCCCCTTTTCTTCTACACCTTCTTTTACGATCCCCACCAGATCTGGGTGGCCTGGGGAGTCTTCCTGACCTTTGTTCTGATTCCGATCCTGGTGTTGTTCCAGGGCAAGCGCTACTGTTCCTGGATCTGCGGGTGCGGGGGACTGGCCGAGACCTTCGGTGATCGCTGGCGCCACTTGGCGCCCAAGGGCAAGGCTTCCATACGCTGGGAGTGGATGAATACGGCTGTTCTGATCGCGGCCGTGGCGGTGACCGTGCTGGTCCTGATCAAGGATGCCTACGGAGTGCTGGCGGCTGAGGCCGATCTGAGCATTCACCTCTACCGGCTCTACGCCGACGTCTGGCTGGTGGGCATCCTGCCCGTGACCCTGTATCCCTTCCTGGGCGGCAAGGTCTGGTGCCGCTACTGGTGCCCGCTGGCCAAGCTGATGCAGATCCAGTCCCAATTCTTTACGCGGCTGCGCTGGAGCCGGTTCAGGATCAAGTCCAACGACAAGTGCATCGGCTGCAACGAATGCTCGCGCAACTGCCAGGTCGGCATCGACGTGATGTCGTTCGCTTTGAAGGAGGAGACCATCGACAACCGCGAGACCTCCTGCATCGGCTGCGGCATCTGCGTGACGGCCTGTCCCATGGACGTGCTGTCGTTCGGTCCGCTGGTGCAGATCAGCCTGCCGGAAAGCCCCGGCGCGGGGCCCCACTCCCCACCCGACAGCGGCTCCCGGCCGAGCACCATGGCCGGCGCCCCCGGGGTTCACTAAGCTTCCCGGCCCAATACCCGGCTTAACCCGTCCCCCGTCGTCCAGCACCGCCACCCCGGCATAGCGGTTGCTGATGGACAGGCCGGGCAGATCACGGTTTCAGCCATGCAGTTCCCTCAGCCGGTTCAGGTTCTTTTCGTAGTGGGTCTCGCCGCCGGGCGTCTCCAGGATCATGGGCGTTTGAGCGAAGCGCCGGTCCTTGACCAGGAGCCTGAACCCCTCCGCCCCAATGCAGCCCTCGCCGATATGTTCATGCCGGTCGACGCGGCTGCCCAGCTCACGCTTGGAATCATTCAAGTGAAAGGCCTTGACCCGACTCAGGCCCAGCACCCGGTCCAGTTCGTCAAGAGTCCGACGGTAGCCGGCACCATCCCGCAGATCGTAGCCGGCCGCAAAAATGTGGCAGGTGTCCACGCAGACGCCCACCCGCTCCGATTCCTGCACCAGAGAAAGGATCTCCGCCAGGTGCTCGAAGCGGTACCCCAGGTGGCTCCCCTGCCCGGCCGTGGTTTCCAGCAGGATCCGGGTGTGAGCGTCCCGATTCTGCTCCAGTGTCCGGTTCAGGCTGCCGGCAACCGCCCGCAGGCCCGCCGATTCCCCGGACCCGAGGTGGGCCCCGGGATGCACGACCAGGTAATCCAGCCCCAGTCGCCGGCACCGCTCCAGCTCCTGAGAAAATGCCTCCCGGGAGCGGGCCAGGACGGCGGGCTCCGGACTCCCCAGGTTCAGCAAGTAGGAAGCGTGGGCCGCCGTTGCCTGGATGCCGGACCGCTTCAGCTCCTGCCGAAATCCTTCTACCTCACTGTCGGTGAGAGGCTTGGCCTTCCATTGCCGTTGATTCCGGGTAAAGATCTGGATCGACTGGCAATCCAGTTCGAGACCATTCCCCGGTGAGTTTTGGACTCCCCCGGCGGTGGAGACATGGGCGCCCAGAATCATGACTTGGCGGCCTCCCGCGATCGCCGTCCCTTCTCGCCCGGTTGGCCGGGCGCCTGGAGCCGCGTGTTCGCTTCCGGCTCCGCCCTGAGTAGAACCCTTCTTAGGCTCTCCCCCTCCGACGAACGCAGAAAGTGTTCGGCAAACCCGGATCCGAGCGGGTCCGCCAGCTCCGGGATGGAGCCCAGGTGGACGGCGTTGGTGATGGCGGCGATGCGGTCCGCATTGGTGCGCTCGGCCAGATCGGGGGATGGAGGAAATCGGTTCAGAAAAAACCCCAGGCATTCCACCCCACGGCTCCGCAGGCACTCGAAAGTCATGACCGTGTGGTTGATGGTCCCCAGCCCCGCCCGAGAGACGATCAGCGCCGGAATCCGCAGTCGTTGCGCCAGATCGGCCACCGAGAGCGTGCCGACAACCGGTGTCAAGGCCCCGCCGGCGCCTTCCACAACCGTCAGGTCGTGCCGGCTGCAGAGTCGTCCATAGCAGTGGCTGATCCGTTCCATGTCGACGGACACTCCTTCCAGCTCGGCTGCCAGGGCCGGAGCTACCGGGGCGGTGAAGCAGTAGGGGTTGACCCACTCCACCGGGTCGGAACTGCAGGCGGCCTTCATGAGCGCCGCCACATCCGCAGACTCACGCGCTCCCGCGGCCGACTCCTCCGCCCCACTGGCCACGGGCTTCATGACACCCACATCCAGGCCCTGCCGCCTCAGAAACCGAGCCAGGCCGGCTGCCACCACGGTCTTCCCCACCTCGGTATCGGTCCCGGTCACCATCACGCCGCGATATCGCGCCCTTGCCAACGTCAACTCCCACCGATTTCAGCCAGGCAACCCACCAGCTCGTCGATCTGAGCCGCCGAGTGGCTGGCCGTCACCGTAATCCGCAAGCGACTGGTGCCCTGCGGCACGGAAGGGGGCCGGATGGCCGCCACCAGGAATCCCCGATCCAGGAGCCGTCGACTCACCTCCAGGGCACGTTCCTCCGAGCCCAATAGCACCGGAAAGATGGAGGTCTGCCCCTGGCCGCGGCCAAGCCCATGCTGCGCCAGCCGAGAGCGCATCAGGCGCACATTGCTCCGCAGCCTTTCCCGGACCTCCGACGGAGGGCGAATCAGCTCCAGGCCGGCCAGGGCGGCTCCGACGACGGCCGGCGGCAGGGCGGTCGCAAAAATAAAGGGCCGGCACCTGTTGATCAGGTAGTCCCGCATGGAGGCCGAGCAGGCCACGAACCCGCCGAAGGATCCCAGGGCCTTGCTCAAGGTGCCCATCAGCAGTTCGATTTCCTCCGGATGGGCCGCTCCCCTTTCCTGGAAATACTCCGCCAGGCCGCCTCCCCGGGATCCCAATACCCCGGTGGCGTGGGCTTCGTCCAGCATCAGCCGGCAGTCGTAACGCCGGCACAAGCTGATCAGACCGGGCAGATCGGCCAGATCGCCTTCCATGCTGAAGACCGAATCGGACACCACCAGCCGGCGCCCGCGGCCGCGACAGTCCTTCAGCAGTTCTTCCAGGTGACCCAGGTCGTTGTGCCTGAAGACAACGGTGGCGGCGCGGCTGAGGCGGCAACCGTCCACGATGGAACCGTGATTGAGCGCATCGCTGAAGATGTGGTCTCCCGGGCCGACCAGACTGGAGAGCAGACCCAGGTTGGCGCTGAAGCCGGAAGCAAAGGTCAAGGCCGCCTCCTTGCCCTTCAGGTCGGCCAATGCCGCCTCCAGCTCTTCATGCAGATCCGAATTGCCGCAAATGAGCCTGGAGCTGCTTGCCGAGGTCCCCGCCCTTGCAATGGCCCGGGTGGAACCTTGCGCGACCGCGGGGTGCTGTGACAAGCCCAGGTAGTCGTTGCTGGAAAAGTTGACCAGGCGGCGGCCCCGGTACTCAACCAGCGGACTCTCTCGAGCGAGGATTCTCCTGAGCGAGCGGCGCCGGTCCAGCAACTCCAGCCGGCTCAACTCCGCTTCCACAAACTGGTTCCAGTCCTGGCTCATTGCAAGGCGGCTTCGGGACCGGCGATCACGGTGGCCGCACGATCGAGCAGCAACCGGGTTCTGGAGACATCGATCACCTGATCTACCGTCACCCCATGGACCCGATCCAGCCAGTCGCGCAGGGCGTCCTCGCCGGGATTCAACCACTCCGCTTGTGTCAGGGCGGCTGTCAGACCACTGTTGGAGGAGAGGCTGACCATCATCCGATTGAGCAGAAAATTCTTGGCGGCCATCACCTCCGCCGGGGTCACCTCCCGATCCCGCAGGTCGGCCATTTGCTCTCGAATGTAGGAAATCACGCTTTCCAATTCTCCCGGTCTGACACCCAGCCGAACCATGAAGACCCCTCCCTCCAGGCTGGCTCCCCCGGCGCCAAAGGGGTAGGAGGCCGGTCCCTCCGGGCCGGCTGTAGTGCTTCCCAGTCGGGCTTCCTGTCCCAGAACCTGCGAGAGCACCAGCATGGGAAAGTAGTCGGGGTGCCGGTGGGAAACTCCGGGCAGCCCGTAGACGAGAGTGCCGTAGGAAGTCCCCCGCAATCGAATGAGGTGCCGCCCGCTTCCCAGACCTGGAGCCACGGCCTCGACCGGTGGAGGCTCCGTTGCCTCCGGCGCCTCCCAGTCTCCAAAATGCTCCCTAATGGCGGAAAGCAACTCCTCGCCCCCCCGGTCGCTCGCCACCGACAGGATCAGCTGACTAGGCCTGTAGTACCTCTGTCGGAAGCCTTCCACGTCCGCGGGTTGCAACACCTCAACCGTCTCCGGACTACCCTTGAGATTTTGCCCGAACGGATGACCGTAGGGATGGATCCTTCGGCGAAAGGCCTGCTCTGCCGCATGGGCTCCGCTGTCTGCTTCCAGGCGCAGCTCGTTGAGAACCACTTCCCTTTCCCGACGGAAATCGGTTTCTGAGAAACCGGCGCTTCGGACCATTCGGGCCGAGGAGGCCAACGCCCCGGCAAGATCCTCGCCTCTTCCCTGCAGGTGGACCGCCGTCGCCAGGTGGTTAGTCTCGACACCGACTGAGACCCCCGCCGATTCGATGAATTCCGCCGGGGACTGAGCTTCGTCGGAACCGTCCAGCAGCAATTGTCCGCTGAGATGAGCCAGCCCCGCCTTGTCGTCGCTGTCTCGCACCGCACCGGCCCTGAAGGTCAAGCGCAGGCTGAAGCTTTCCTGCGCCGGGTGACTTGCCATCCATACCACCATTCCATTGTCCAGCACCCGGCGCCTGGTGGTCCAGGAGGCCGGCAGAGGTTGTCGCAGGCGGCTCGACCCCAACAAGGGCCTCGGCTCCGCGGACAGGGAGGTTCGACTTACAACTGCCGCTCCACCGGCAAGACGGCCGGCCACTTGCGCCATGGGAAACATCGCGCCGTGGCCGGGCGGACCGAAAACGGGCCGGGCCGAAGGCGGGGTCGTCGCGACCCACTTGGGTTCTGGCCTGCCGGAAACGGGATCGGTGGCGCCGGCGGCCAGTTTTTCGACCCCAATGACCGGGGTTGCGGGCCGGGGAAGGAACCAGCCCACCGTGCGGGCCTCCTTGGGAAAAATCCGCCTCGCCACCCGCTGCAGGTCGACCCGGGAAACCGCGTCGATCTTTTCCTCCATGCGCTGCAGAACCTGGAAGCTGGCGATGGATTCGAAGGTGCCCAGTTGATGAGCCAGCCTGCCGGCGGAATTCCGGTCCAGAAGAAATCTGGTCTTGATCTGCCTCCGGGCCCGCTCCAGGTCGCCATCGGAAACTTCCCCGTTTATGAGACGCTCCAACTCATGGTCCAGCATCTCCTCGGCCAGTTCGAAGTGGGAGCCGTCGGGAAGCGTCACCAACAACTTGTAGAGGTAGGGATGACGAGTGGCATGGAGGCTGGAGTGGACATGGGTGGCGATCTCGGAATCGACCAGGGCCCGGTACAGGCGGGAAGTTCTGGCGGCGCTTTCCTGCAGGGGGTCCAGGCCGACGCTCCGGCCCTTGGCTCGACACAGGATGGCGTCCAGGACCCACAGCCCGTAAAGATCGCTCTGGTGAATGCCGGGGGCCCGAAAAGCCATTTGCAAGTAGGGGACACCGCCAGGTCCGGTCAGGCGCAGCCGCCGTTCTCCCCGCTGCTCCGGCTCCGACAGCGGCACCCGGGGCGGGGCCGGTCCCCGGGGAATGGCACCGAAGCGGCGGCGGACCGCTCGCATGGCCCGGTCCGCATCGAAATCGCCGACCAGTACAAGAATGGCATTGGCCGGCGTGTAATAGCGGCGGTAGTGGTCCCAAAGCCGGCTGCCCTTCATCTGCTCCACGTCCGGGACCCATCCCCCGGCAGGCCAGCGATAGGGGTGCCGCTTCAAGGCCGTGGTCGCCACCTCCCAGTCCAATGCCAGTCGGGAATCATCCTCTCGTCGCAACAGCTCGGCGATGACCAGACCCCGTTCCAGTTCGATACGGCCGGGCTCGAAGCGTTCATGCCGCAGGGGCCGGGCCGCCAGTTTGAGCAGGTCGTCCAGATTGTTTTTCACCACCGAAGCAAAGTAGGCGGTCTGGTCCAGAAAGGTGTAACCCTGCAGCAGGCCGGCGGCATGACGGGAGATCCAGGGGCGGTCGGTTGCGGCAGGCGGCTGGCCGGAGCCGAGAGCCAGGTGTTCGACGAAATGGGAGATGCCGGACGCTCCCAGGTCAGAATCGTGTGAACCCACCCGCAGCCAGAGTCCCACCGAGACCACCGGAGAGGAATGATCCTCCTTGAGCAATACCTTCAGGCCGTTGTCGAGATAGGTCTCCACCACCCCGGAGACCGGTGGCCCGGTCTGCTCGGAAGGAGCTGTTTCCGATGCTGGATCCTGGGCTGGGGCAACCGCCGCCAACCCGAACGTCCCCAGGAACAGCAGTACGCCCCCAAGGCATGGGCATGGGCCGGAGGCAAGGCTTGCTCCAAACCCTGCGGCGCCGGCCCTCCCGTTGGCAGTCGGCCCCGGGTCGGGAGCAGGCGACCGTGTCCGGCCCTGATTCACGGCGACCCGCGGGACCGGATCGCTGCATTCAGGATCCGGTGCGCCGGGTCCGGGCAAGCCGCTGCTGCCTGCGAAGGGCCCGCCTGTAAGCCCCCACGGCACGTTGATGCTGCGACAAAGTCTGTGAAAAGACATGTCCCCCCCGGTTGTCGCTGACGAAGTAGAGATAGTCGGTTGCTGCCGGACGGATCGCGGCCTGGAGCGATTTCAGCCCCGGATTGGCTATGGGGCCGGGAGGCAATCCGGCAATCGTGTAGGTGTTGTAGGGCGAACTGAAATCCAGGTCGGACTGGTAGATCCTGCCTCGAAACCGGCCGTTCAGCTTGGCGGCATAGATCACCGTGGGATCGCACTGAAGCGGGATTCCCCGGCGCAGCCGGTTGTGAAAGACGGAAGATACCAGGGCCCGCTCCGACTCCATTCCCGTTTCGGTCTCGATCAGCGAGGCCAGGATCACCACTTGCTGCAGCGTCAACCCGCTGCTGTCCATCCCGGGCTGAATGTGGGCCGCGGCCACCTGGCGAAACCGTTCCACCATCTGAAGGACCAGATCCCGGGCCGTGGTGTGCCGGGTCCAGCGATAGGTGTCCGGAAACAGGAATCCTTCCAGATTGCGGGCGCTGGGGGCCAGGTCGGAGATCAGCTCCACCTCTTCAAGCACCCGGTCGAAATCCTCTGGCAGGGTCAGACCGCCCTCCCTGAACAATTCCGGTATCTCGAACAGAGAGGTGCCTTCCGGGATGGTGAGCTCGCGATAGTGGATCAACCCCTGGTTCAGGCGCTTGGCCACCTGAGGAATGGTCAGCGGCTCCCGAAAAAGGTATTCCCCGGCCTGAAGGGGCTTCGACCATTTCAAAGTCTTGACGTAGGCCAGGAACAGGGTGTGATGGCTGACGATGCCTTCCGCTTCCAGTTGCCGCGCGATGGCCGGAGAGGGCGTGCCGGGTGCTATCCACAGTAGCTTTTCAGGCTCGGCGTAGTTCTTGAACGGATGGAACCAGGCCGTCACAAGGGCGCCGGTTCCCGCTCCCACAAGCAGCAGCCCCAATCCGCCCAGGCACATCAGAATTACCAATCGTCTCCCGCTTGCCATAGGTCCGGCCCGGTTGAGTCAGAACCGCCGGTTCCAAGAATCCAGGCAGCTCCGGCCATCATTCACCATTCATCACTCATCATTCATCATTCTCCGAGCATCCAGGTAGCCCTGAAGCATGATGGCCGCGGCCATCCGGTCGATGGCGCCGCGGCGCTTTTTCCGCCTCACGCCGGCTTCAATCAGGGTCTTTTCCGCCGAGAGAGAGGTGAAACGCTCGTCCCACAAGACTACCGGCAGTCCGGTGGCCTCTTTCAGCCGGTCGGCAAAGTCCCGGCTGCGTTCCGCCTGCCTTCCCGCCGAGCCGTCCAGATTCAGCGGATTCCCCACCACGAATTGCTCCACCTCCTGTTCCTCGGCCATCTCGGCCAACCGGGCCAGGTCGCGGTCCCAACCGGACCGCTCCAGGGTGGAGTGACCTTGAGCGATCAGACCGGTCTGGTCACTGAGCGCGATCCCTATCCGCACCTCCCCCACGTCCAGACCCATGCTCCGCATCGAGCGTTACCCTTTCGTTGCCGACCCGGTCCTCATTATATACCGCTCCCCGGCCGGCTCCGCCGCCGCGACCCGCCGGTTTAGCCGTCCCCCGCCCCGCGGTATGGATTACTCGAGGACAATCGGCCGATTATCAATGAAGCCTTTTGAAAATTCGTCGTCGAGCGCTGGGGACGTTGTTGAATTACTGGAATAACTTGTAAAGATCCCGTTGGAAACTTCATTGAATCAATGCCATTCAGCAGCGGCGGATCGAAGTTATTCCAGTAATTCAACAACGTCCCCCATTCACCCGAATAGACACGCAGGCAGTGGGACCTCCTTGGGCGGCAGGCGACGGGAGGATCCTCAGCGTCGTTCCTTGCGGCATTTCACCATGTAGCCGGTCCCCAGGTCCCTTGACAGGAAGGGCTGCTGCACCAGCAGCAGTGGCTGCCACAACCGCTCCTTGAGCAACCATTTCGCCAGCCGGGCGAAACGCCGGCCGCCGCTCCCGGAGGTTCGCCCGAAATCCTTCATTGAACCGCCGGCGCTTGAAGAAAGAGAACCCTCGGACCCGGTCGCGCCGCCGGTCTCGCCGGGTTCCGGGAACAGGAGCGAGGAGAGCGGATAGGTCCAGTTCAATACCGGGAATCCATAACAGCAAAACGCCTCCGCCTCCAGGCCGGACTGGGCCAGCTTTCCAATCAACTCCGCCTTCTCGTATCTGCGGGCGTGGCCGGCTCGAGTGTCGTTGGAGGTCCAGCGACGCCGGTGAGCCGGCACGGAAAACAACAAGGTGCCATCGGGGGCCAGCAGATCTCTCCAGCGGTCCAGGCATTGCCGGTCGTCCAGGTAGTGCTCCAAGACCTCGAAGGCCAATACCAGGTCGAAGGGGCCTTCCACCTGAAAAAAATCCTGGGTGCGAAACTCCACCACGCCGGACGGATGGCTGGACCGCTGCCGGTGCTCTCGAATCAGCCGGGGATTCAGATCCAGGCAGAGCCCCCGGCACCCCCGGCCCACCAGGTCTTCATAAATATTCCCGCTGCCGACTCCGATTTCCAGGAAACGCCCCGACACCACCGGCTGCAGGAGTCGGCGCATCAGCCAGCGACGGTAGAGATAGGCCAGCGTGGGATTGAACTCTGCGCTCAAGACTGGCCTCCGGCTCGGCCCTCGAGGCTGTTCTCATCCTTCCTCAAGGTCAGGATATAGACGGGAAGCCAAGGCATCAGCAAGACGAAGGACCAGCGTGGGAACCACCGCAACCACCGCGCCGGCCCCTTCAAGCCGGGGTCGTCCCGGAAGAAGAATTCCGCATCGGCCAGTACGGCGGCGGTCTGGTTCCGGACCCGAAACCTGCCGGCCAGCCGGTTCAACTGCCGGTAGCTGAGAGGATAGTCCAGGTAGGCCTGCCCCCGTCCGGTCCACCGGACATAGCGGTCGGCCAGCCACCTCGGCAACCAGGACAGCAGGGGCAACCGATAGTGCTGCTCCATCAAGCCGTAACGGTTGGGAGTGGCCAGATAGCACAGACCCCCCGGACGAAGCACCCGCCACGCCTCGTCCAGCAGTAGCTGTGGCAAGCGAACGTGCTCCACGACGTGGTTCAGCAGCAGCACGTCAAAGGTGCTCGAGCGCAGGGGAAGGCGACACCCGTCCGCCCGAATGAAGTGAAACCCTTCCCGGCGCCCCTCTTCGTCCGCATAGTCCACGCCAACCGCCAGGCCGAAGTGCTCGGCCAGCCTCTGGGTGATTTGACCCTGACTACAGCCGACATCCAGCAGAGAGAGCTTCCGGTCGAGAGCGACCTGTTGCCGCAACACCCGGAGGATCTTTTGGGCCTTGGCCTCCCGAGAGGCCAGGTAGTCTTCCACCCAGGGGGGGAAACGTCCCAGGAAGGTAGGGGACGGGCTCATGCCGTCCCCCTGTTCTGTCTCCCAACGGCCTCCACCGCTTCCGCCAGGCGCGCCCAGGAGTGCTCCCGCAGCCTGGCTTCAATGTGGCCGGACATGGTGGAGCCCCCTGCGCCGGAATAGAATTGAATGACCGCCTCGGCGATGGCCTTGGGGCTTCGCGGAGCAACCAGGTAGCCGGTGCGACCCTGTTCCACGGCTTCGGGAATGCCGCCGACGCTGCCCACCACCACCGGTTTCCTGAATCCGTGGGCCAACTGCACGATCCCGCTCTGGGTGGCGCTGGTGTAGGGAACCACCACCAGATCGGCAGCGGCAAAGTAAGTGGCGACCATTTCGTCGGGCACGTAGCGGGCATGCAACGTCACCCGCTCTTCCAGGTGCAGCTTCTCGATCAACTCCCGATAGGGTCGGAGATCTTCCCAACTCTCTCCCGCTACCAGCAGGTGGACCCGGAAGCGGTCGAGGATCAAGGGGATGCTCTGCAGCAGGTAGCGGAGTCCCTTGTACTCCCGGATAAAGCCGAAAAACAGCAGGACTCTTTCACAGTTCACCCCGAGTCGGGCTCGAGCGGTGGCCGGGTCGATCTCGGCTGCATTGAAGTGGTCGTATATGGGGTGGCGAGACACCGTGACTCGATGGGCCCGTTCCCTGCCGATCCAATTCAGCAGGTTGGCCCGGTCCCAATCGGAATGGGTAAGAAAGTAGTCTCCCCGTCGCAAGACCCGGCTGGAGAGCCAGCTCTTCAGCCCGGAGGTCTCGTGCTCGATGACGTTGTGACAAATGAAGAGGGCCGGGGGGCCGGAGTCCCTGGCCAGCGCCTTCAGGAAGACATAGAAGAAAGGGACCCAATAGGCTGCCGTCCAGGGGAGAACGACCAACTCGGAGCGGTGGAGGGCGATCCTTCCGGGGAGGCGCCACCAGGCCCGGGGGCTGAGGGCATCAAAGGTTGCGTCGGGTTTTTCGAGGGTGACCGGCTTCAAGCTGGGGTCGCGGTCGGTGGCCCCGGGGTACAGCCAAGCGGGGTACTGGCGGGAGTAGGAGATAAACTGAACGCGGCATCTCCGCCGCAACGCCCGGACCAGCAGCGATGTATAGTGGGAGATGCCGCCCCGAAAGGGATGGGTGGGACCGACCACCGAGAGCTTCATCATTATTGGCGGATCTCGAGTGCCGAGGCCTCCATTGCGCCCGCCTTGGAACGGTCCGCCTCGCCCTTTGCGCTCAGTTCCAGCTTGCGCACCCGGTAGAGGGTCTCCTCGCTCAGCCGTCGATTGGCTGCGATCAGGTCTGCCGCCAGTCCAACCACAATGACCTGAAAGCCCACGATCATCAGTATGGCCGCCAGAATCAGCGACTGCACGTGGCCTCCGGCAGATTGCAGAAAGAAGAAATAGAGGTAGCGCAGTCCCAGCAGAAACCCCAGAAAGCAGCCGGTCCCGCCCAGGAGGAGAAAGACCCGAAGCGGATTGTACATGGTGTAGATGCGCAGGATCGTTACCCCCGACTTCTTGAGGTAGTACCAGGTCGATCTCGCCAGTCGGGATTCCCTCAGCTTCGGATTGACCCGAATGGGCACGCTGGTCACCCGCAGGTGACCGGTCCCGGCCTGGATCACCGTTTCCAGGGTGTAGGAAAACCGGGTATGGACAATGGTTCTCAAGGCGGCTTCCCGATTGTAGGCGCGGAAGCCGCTGGTGGTGTCCTCCACCGGGCAGCGGGCCACCGTGCGAACCAGCCAACTCCCCAGCCGCTGGAGCCACTTCTTGGCGGGCGAAAAATAGGAGATGGCTTCAATGTCCCGGGCGCCTACCACCAGGTCGGCCCGATCCTGCAGGATCGGTTCAATGAGGGCTTCCACATCCGCGCCGGCATACTGATTGTCGCCGTCGGTATTGACGATGATGTCGGCCCCCAGCCTGAGGCAGGCATCCAGGCCCGTGCGAAAGGCGATGCCCAACCCCCGGTTCCGACCCAACTCCACCAGATGAGTCACGCCGAGTCGACGAGCCGCTTCGGCGGTGCCGTCGGTGGACCCGTCATCCACCACCAGTGTTTCCAACTCATCCACTCCGGCCAAGGCTCTCGGGAGCCGGCTCAGCACCTCCGGGAGGGTCTCCGCTTCATTGAAACAGGGAATCTGAACGATCAGCTTCATTGCGCCTCTGAAACAACAGAAAAAGAGCTATCCACGAAGACACACGAAGGACCACGA
>JAJECY010000236.1 GCA_022821775.1 Acidobacteriota bacterium | reverse complement strand
CGACCGGCCCTTGTAGGTCGCCCCGGGGGCATGGGCGGCATCCTCGATGACCCACAGATGGTGTCGCCTTGCGATGGCGTTGATCTCGTCCATGTCGGCCGGCAGTCCCGAAAGGTGGACCGGCAGGATGGCCTTGGTCCTGGAGGTAATCTGCCGCTCGATCCGGGCCGGATCCATGTTGCAGGAGTCGGGATGGACGTCCACGAAGACGGGCACCGCCCCTTGATGGAGAACCGTGAGCGCCCCGGCGAGAAAGGTATAGGCCGGCACCAGAACCTCGTCGCCGGGACCGACCTCGGCAGCCCACAACGCCATGTGCAGAGCGTCGGAGCCGGCGCCGACGGCGCAACAATAGGGAGTGTCCATGCGCCGCGCCCACTCCTGCTCCAGCGCGGCGATCTGGGGCGCGTCGCATCCGCCGAGCTGCTCCTCTCTCAGGACCCGGCACAACTCATCCAGTTCCGCCTGGCTGTAGCGCGGCCAGCGGGCCCGTTCGATCCCCTCCGGCATGGCGGGATCGCCGCCCAGAATGGCCAGTTTCCGTTTCATGGTGGTAGGCGCTTGTCGTTGAGGCTACATCCGGCAGATTAAATCACGCAATAGCGCCGATCGCCAGCCCCGGGAACCGTGCCCGGTGCGATGCGGGCGTCAAATGTAACGAATCGGCCCCTATTTTCGACGGCGAGCGCCAAAAGATAAACATCGGTGATCTGGTTGAAGCCGATGATCCGGCTCCAGTCGGCAACGTCAGGGTGCAGCAGGCTGACTTCATCGGGCCAGAATCGATGATGGTCGGTGGCCGTCGCTTCATGGAGCCGTTGGGCGACGAGAGGCGCCGACAAGCGATTGGGGTAAGCTGGGTGGGCCATGATCCTCAAACACTCGTTCTGGGTGATCGGGCAGGTCGCCCAACCATGCCGGATGTTGTCCCTGAGCCACCGCCTGGCCGACTCGTGGTGCAGGTGTTCGGCATCCAGCAAGGCGATCAGCACGTTTACATCCAGCAGCGCCCGCATCAGTCGCCTGTCTCTTCTCGCAGCCGGTCGATCAATTGGTTGGTGACGAGGCCCCCACGCTTGGGAAACGGACGAAAGCCGAACTCGGCCCCGGGCTCTTCCGCTTGGGCCCCACCTTGGTCCCCCCCGCCGGGCGCCAGCGATTGCCGGAGCAGGCCGGAAACCACGGCTCCGGCCGATTTTGACTCGCGTTTTGCGACTTCCTTGACGGCGATCAGCAAGTCGTCGTCGATATTCAAAGTGGTTCGCATGGATGAATCCCGACCCGATGACAGCAATGGGTGATGCTACCACATCATGCATCACACATCAAACCATCGCCAGGGCCGGACCGGGACCGTGCCACGCCAAAAAGCTTGACGACGCGTTGCAGCAGTGATGTGGGGTTGGAGTTCTTGCCGCCCGGGTTCAGCTCCGAGGCGCGGCAATGCGTTGCAGGGAGGGGGCAATGGTGGGCGCGACCGGGATCGAACCGATGACCTCTACCGTGTCAAGGTAGCGCTCGTACCAACTGAGCTACGCGCCCGATTCCGGCTAACATAATGGAACCCCGCCGGGACTGTCAATCAATTCGGCCCGCTTGACAAAAGCCATCAGCTATAGATAATTCAAACCCATTGCGGGGGTCCTGACCGCGGGAACCATTCATGAGATTCTTGATCGATCGGCGTTTTCTTACGGTGTACCTGACCAACCACAAGGATGTGTGGATACCCGGCGCCGGACTCTGATTCCTTGTCGAGAAACGTCCTGACCGGCCGCTTGTGATTTTTCAAGTCGTGTCGGTTTTTTTTTACCTGCAAGCGGGGTTGGGCCGACGCCGGGCCAGAGTAGCCGAAACATGGAAAGCACCCTTCTACTGAACTCGTCCTTTGAGCCGCTCCGGGTCATCAGTTGGCAGAGAGCCATCACCTTGCTGTTTGCCGGCAAGGTGGAGGTGATCGAGGAGTACTCCCGTGAGATTCGCAGCGTGACCTTCTCCGTCAAGTTGCCGTCGGTACTCCGGCTGCTGCGCTACGTCAAGGTCAAGAAGAGCCGCATGATCAAGTTTTCCCGGGCGAATATCTATGCGCGGGACCGACACCGCTGCCAGTACTGCGGCGGCGTCCGTCGCGCGGATGACCTGACCTTCGACCACGTGGTGCCCGTGTCGCGCGGCGGGGGCAAGAGTTGGGACAACATCGTGACGGCCTGCATCGCCTGTAATCGAAGAAAAGGAGGAAGGACTCCGGAAGAGGCCGGCATGCGCTTGATCAAGGTGCCGGCGGAACCCGAGTGGGTGCCGAATCTCAACCTCACCCTCGTTTTCAGGAATGCTCCCGACAGTTGGCGCGATTACCTCTACTGGAACGTGGAATTGGAGACCTGAGTTCCATCTCCGGGGAAAGCCGAATCTTGCAGAGCGTTTGGATTCCCACATGGGAAGGTGCGGCGGGTATGGGGCGGGGAGCCCGAGCGGAGATGGAAACGGCCTGTTCCAAGGTACGCAGTCCGGATCGTGTAGCGTCCCGGTCGGTCGAACCCTCGGCAGCGAGACTGAGACCGCTGGAGCCGGGGGACGTCGACTCTCTGATCCGTTGGGTAAACGATGCCGCGGTCGCGCTCTACCTGTCACAGGCGGTTGCCTACCCGGCCTCCGAAAGCGATGGATTCCGTTGGCTGGAGGCGTTGTCCCGGAGTCACACCGACAGGGTCTTTGCCATCGAGACGCTGGAAGGGCGCCTGATTGGCTCCATTGGTCTGCACGCCATCCGCTGGATCGACCGCAAGGCCGAACTGGCCGTAATGATCGGGGAGAGGGATTGCTGGAATCGAGGCTACGGAACCTGGGCCGTGCGGGAAACGCTGAGGCTGGGCTTTGAGGAGATGAGCCTGCAGAGAATCTATCTCAGAGTCGCCTCCGATCACGAGGTGGCCATCCGCCTCTACCGCAAGTGCGGGTTCCAGCCCGAGGGCCTGTTGCGCAAGGACCGCTACGTCGGCCGAGGTTACGGGGATACGCTGATGATGTCTGTTCTGAAGGAGGAATCTGCTGCGGGGGAAAGTGGAGCCCGAACCCCTTAGGCCTGCATCAGGGCACCGTCGATGAGTTGTTGGGCCCGGTCCTCGGAGACGTCGGAAACCGTTGCCAACTCGCTGACGATCAGTTGCCGGGCACGGTCGAGCATTTTCTTTTCGCGGAAGGAGAGAATGCGGTTGACGCTCAGCAGGGAGAGACTCTTGAGGACGTCGGCCACCTGGAAGATGCATCCTGTCCGCATTTTCTCCGAATTTTCCTTGAAGCGGTTCTTCCAGTCGGTCGCGTTGTTGACCTTGGTGTTTTTCAGGTGTTTCAGAACCTTGGTGACTTCAGCCTTCTTGATCAATCGTCTCAAGCCGACGTCGGTGGCGTTGGTTGCCGGGATCATCACCATCATGTTGTTGGCTGCAATCTTGAGATGATAGAAGGCTTCCAGTTTGCCGGAGATGCTGCGCCGGTCAATTTGCTCGATGACGCCGACGCCGTGGTTGGGGTAGACGACTTTTTCGCCGATGGCGAAGCTGTTTGTGGTGACCTGGGCCATAAGTTCCTGGGTTCGATTTCGAAAAATGGGACAGGCGACCAAGTATATGGACCCAAAGAGTTCGAGTCAAGCATTAACCCATGCTGCCCCCGTTTCTCAAGTGGCCTGGGTCATCCCAATTGGATGTGATTATCCCGCAGTTCCGGAAAGGGTGGTGGAACGATGCCGGAAGCAACTGAAGTGTTGAACTTCTTCAACGGCGCCTGGAGTCCCTCCGTCGGCAAGGAATCCCTGCCGATTGTCAATCCGGCCACGGGGGCGAAACTCGCCGACAATCCCCTGGGCGATGCCGGAGATGCCTCCCGCGTGGTCAGTTCCGCCGCCAGGGCCTATCCCGATTGGAGGCGCACCCCTCCGGGGGAGCGTGTTCAGTATCTTTTCAAGTTCAAGCAACTGCTGGAGGAGCACTTCGAGGAAATCGCGCGGCTCACCACCCAGGAGCACGGCAAGACCCTGGCCGAGTCTCGCGGGGAACTGAGGCGGGGCATCGAAAACGTCGAGGTCGCCTGCGGCATTCCCACGCTGATGCAAGGTTACAACCTGGAGGATGTCGCCCGCGGCATCGACGAGACCATGATTCGCCAGCCGCTGGGGGTGGTCGCCGCCGTCACGCCCTTCAACTTTCCCTCCATGATCCCCTTGTGGTTCCTGCCTTACGCGTTGGCCTGCGGCAACACCTTCGTGCTGAAACCGTCCGAGCGCGTGCCGTTGACGATGCGTCGGGTGTTCGAATTGCTGGAGCAACTCCACCTCCCGCCAGGGGTTGTGAACCTGCTCAACGGGAACCGTGCGGTGGTGGATGCCCTCATTGACCATCCCGAGGTGCGTGCCATCAGCTTTGTGGGATCGACGGCGGTTGCCCGGCATGTCTATCGGAGAGCTGCCGCCCAGGGCAAGAGGGTGCAGTGTCAGGGAGGCGCCAAGAACCACGTGGTGATCCTGCCGGACGCCGATATGCCGACCACCACCCAGATCGTGAGCGACAGCGCTTTCGGGTGCGCCGGGCAGCGATGTCTGGCCGTCTCCGCCGCCGTCACCGTGGGGGAAGCCCGTGAGCCCTTTACCCGCTCGCTGGCCGAGATGGCCCGGTCCATCAAGGTTGGCTATGGCCTGGAGGAAGGGGTACAGATGGGACCGGTGGTGAGTCGGGAGAGCCAGCAGCGCATTGAGGACGCCATCGGTCGGGGAGCCTCGGAGGGCGCCGAGGTGCTGCTGGACGGTCGAGATCCCGGCATTCCCAACTATGAACGGGGATTTTTCGTGTCGCCCACCATTCTGGACGGAGTGTCACCCGGGAGCGAGACATCCAGGACCGAGATCTTCGGACCGGTGCTCGGTCTTATCCACGTGGACAGCGTGGAAGAGGCAATTGAAGTCGTGGCCGGCAACCCTTATGGAAACGCCGCCTCCATCTTCACCGGCAGCGGCGCCGCCGCCCGCAAATTCCGCTACGAGGTGCCGGTAGGGAACGTGGGGGTCAATATCGGAGTGGCGGCTCCCATGGCCTACTTTCCGTTCAGCGGTTGGAAGGACAGCTTTCTGGGAGTCCTCCACGGCCAGGGTCGTGACGCGGTGGAGTTCTATACCGAGAAGAAGGTGGTCATTGAGCGCTGGCCCCGGGAGTGGTCGCGCAAGTTCTGAGGTTCGATTGCAGGTCGGATTTCTCGAAGGGAAACAACAGGGACACTGCGGAATTGCGACTGCGGATTGTAGATGGCGGGGATTCACTGTTTGCGTCCCGAATCCAATCGACAATCAGAAATCAGCAATCAACAATTCATCACTAATATTGAGCCTGTTTGATTTCGACTCGAAAGTCGTCTGCCGAAATCCTGATCACTTTGCACATCTCGTAGAGACGGGAGCGCAGGCGATCACCGATGCGCTCCGCAAGCGTCTCCTCGCCGGAGACGACACTCCCGTCAGGGAGCTTCCGACGTGTGGATTCTCCGTCCTGGAAGTTCGAAGTGATAAGGGTGGTGCGCTTCTGGTTGTAGCGGTGGTTGATGATGTAGGCGAAGGTGTCCCGAACCCAGTCGGTGGGACGTTCGGTCCCCAGGTCATCCAGAAGCAGGACCTCGCATTGCAACACGGGTTCGAGAATTTGCCATTCGTTGGTTTTCGCCACAGCGTTGAAGGAGCTTTGGATTTGCTTGAGTAGTTCCCGGAAGTCGTAGAAAACACACCAGGTTTCGTAGCGAAGCATCAGGGCGTGGATGATCGACACGGCCAGATGGGTCTTCCCGACGCCGCAAGGACCCAGGATCAGGAGCCCGCTGTCCACCAGAGGATATTCTTCGACGAAGCGAGAGGCCATTGTCTTGGCCTTGCCCAGCGTGGGGTGTTTGCGGCGCGGCAGGAAGTTCTCGAGCAAGCACTCCTGATAGCGGGGAGGGATGCGTGCCGCTTCGATCAACTGCTGCGCCTTGCTCTGCTCGCGGCAGGAGCAAGGCGCCACGCCCTGCCTGCCGGCCAGATCCATCCTCTTCCAACCGCTGCCGTCGCAATCCGGGCATTCGGGCACGGCTTCCACTGGGCTATCTCCTGTCCAGGCGTATGATTTTGGACGGGGCCGTTCGCACCAGGGCGTTTTCCACCTTGGAATCGAAACGCAAGGAGTGCTCGGCCAATTCGGACCCGACGACCTGCATGAATTCCCTGAACTCTTGCTGCATCTTTTCCATTTTGGCGCGCATGTTGAGAATGATTTCAACTCCCGCCAGGTTGACTCCCAGCTCACGGGTCAGGTTCAGGATCAACTCCAATCTCTGCAGATCCCGCTCGGTGTAGAGCCTGGTATTTCCCCGGGAACGCGAGGGCGTCAGCAGGCCATGCTTCTCGTAGAGTCGCAGTGTCTGTGGGTGAATGTCGTAGGCCGCGGCGACGTTGCTGATAGTATAAACCCTCTTGCGCTCTTTCTTCATCGAGGTCCGCCTCCACGTCCGGGGCGAATACAGCCCGGCTGGTTTCAGTACTGGGCCAGACCCGTTCGGGGATCGGCCGGATTGAGTTGCGCCAGCTCCCGCAGGAGTTCCTTGCTGCGCTCATCCGCGATCTTGGGAACCACCACCGTCACTTCCACGAAATGGTCTCCGCGTCGGGCTGCTCTCAAGGACGGGGCCCCTTTTCCGCGCAGCCTGAATTTCTGCCCGCCCTGCGTTCCGGGGGGGATCTTCAACAGAGTTCGGCCGTCTACGGTAGGGACCTGGATCTTGGCGCCCAGTGCCGCTTCGGTGACGGTCACGGGAACTTTGCAATGAATATTGTCCCCCTTCCTTTCGAAGAAGGGATGAGGAGACACCTTGGTCACGACGTAAAGATCGCCCGGCGGAGCGCCTTCCAGGCCGGCTTCCCCCTTTCCGGCAAACCGGATGCGAGAGCCGTTCTGTACACCGGCGGGAATCCTGACCTCCAGCCTGGAGGGACTGCTGGTGCGTCCTTGTCCACTGCAGGAAGCGCATTGCCGGCTGATGCGTCCCGTACCTCCGCACCGATGACAATTGGTTGTCAGGCGGGCACGCCCTCTCACCTGGTCCAATTTGCCGGTCCCGCGACAGAGAGCACAAGTTCCTGCCCGGGCGGTCGATTCCCGGCCACTTCCCCGGCAGCTCCGGCAACCCTCCATCCGATCATAGGCGATCTGTGTTCGAAGGCCGTTCAAGGCGTCGTCGAAGCTCATTGAGATCTGGTATTCGAGGTCGCGCCCCTGGGGTCTCAGGGTTTCGCGGCCGCCTTGAAACATCCGGGAGAAGAAATCGGAAAAACCCGAGCTTCCGAGGTCGGAAAAGTCAAATCCGGAAAAATCGAATCCGCCGCCGGAACCAGGGCGTTGCCGAAAATTCTCCGAATAAGCGCCGTAGGCGTCGTAGACTTCCCGCTTCTTGGGGTCGCTCAGGACGTCGTAGGCCTCTGAAATCTTCTTGAAGCGCTCCTCGGCCGCCCGATCTCCGGGATTGACATCGGGGTGGTATTTTCGAGCCAGTTTGCGGTAGGACTTTCTGATGTCGTCAAGTGAGGCTCCCCGGCCCACTCCTAGAGTCCTGTAGAAATCCTGTCGATTCATCACGAATCTCCGGGGGGCGGAGCCGGCTTCGTCCCTCACCTCTGTTGCAACGGCCGCGGGCGCCTCTCGCCATCCCTGCCGGCCATGCAAGCCGCGGGCGGGCGAGTCCGGAAAGGGATGGCCTCGGAAGGACGCCCGCGGCAGGTCCTACTTCTTCTTGTCGTCGCTCTCTTCAACCTCGGCATCGATGACCTCGCCCTCCGCGGCCGTCTCCTCGGGAGCGTCTCCAGGCGTGGAGGGCGGGGTATCGGCCTGAGGCGCGGCCTGCTTGTAGAGGACGTCGGCAAGCTTGTGGGTGGCTTGAGTCAACTCTTCGACAGCCGAGTCGATGCGGTCCGTACCCCCTTCATCGATGGCTTTCCGGCAATTCTCCAGGGCCGATTCAATGGTGGCCGCGTCCGATTCCGGGACCTTGTCGCGATTTTCCTTCAGCAGCTTTTCAGTGTTGTAGACAAGGTTGTCGGCCTTGTTCCTGGCCTCTACCTCCTCCTTGTACTTGGCGTCCTCTTCGGAGTGGGCTTCCGCTTCGCGGGTCATCTTTTCGATCTCATCCTTGGACAAGCCGCTGGAGGCGGTGATGGTGATGTTCTGCTCCTTGTTGGTGCCCAGATCCTTGGCGGAGACATTCACGATGCCGTTGGCGTCGATGTCGAAGGTGACCTCGATTTGGGGAACGCCGCGAGCCGCCGGAGGAATCCCTACCAGGTGGAACTTGCCCAGGGTGCGGTTGTCCTTGGCCATGCTTCGTTCTCCCTGCAGCACGTGGACTTCCACCGAGGTCTGGTTGTCGGCGGCCGTGGAGAAAATTTCGCTCTTGCGAGTGGGGATGGTGGTGTTGCGATCGATCAGTTTGGTGAAGACCGCTCCCAACGTTTCAATTCCCAGGGAGAGAGGTGTCACGTCCAGCAGCAGGAGATCCTTGACGTCTCCACCCAGAACCCCGGCTTGAATAGCGGCCCCGATGGCTACCACTTCGTCCGGATTGACCCCCTTGTGAGGATCCTTTTTGAAGAGCTCCTTGACGATCTGCTGAACGCGGGGGATTCGAGTCGAGCCGCCGACCAGAACCACTTCGTTGATGTCCTCGGGGTTGACACCGGCGTCCCTGATGGCCAGCTTGCAGGGCTCGACGCTGCGTTGCAGGATGTCCTCCACCAGGCTCTCGAATTTGGCTCGGGTGAGCTTCATGTTCAAGTGCTTGGGTCCCGAGGCGTCGGCCGTTACAAAGGGCAGATTGATCTCGGTTTCCAGAGTTGTCGAGAGCTCCATTTTTGCTTTTTCGGCAGCCTCCTTGAGCCGCTGCAAGGCCATCTTGTCCTTGGAGAGATCGATGCCCTGATCCTTGATGAATTCATCGACAATCCAGTCGATAATCCGCTGGTCAATGTTGTCTCCGCCCAGGTGGGTGTCTCCGTTGGTGGACTTGACCTCAACCACGCCTTCGCCCACTTCCAGAATGGAGATGTCGAAGGTTCCGCCCCCGAAGTCGTAGACGGCGATGGTCTCGTCCTTCTTCTTGTCGAGACCGTAGGCAAGAGCGGCTGCCGTGGGTTCGTTGACAATTCTCAGAACTTCCAGACCGGCGATTTTGCCGGCGTCCTTGGTGGCCTGACGTTGGGA